>JACQNR010000203.1 GCA_016202975.1 Acidobacteriota bacterium | reverse complement strand
CTGCTCTTCACACTCCGCGCGTCTCCGGGTCCCAGATAAATTTGTGCAACTGCATCCCCAGGCGCACCTCAAGGCCGTCGCGCAGGATCCACTCGGCGAGCGCGCGCGGGGGCAGCTTGCCGAAGACGGGCGAGTAGACGATCTCATCCACAAGCTTCCGCAGCCGGTGCTCTTCGATAAACTGGCACGCGAAACGATAGTCGCCCTCGTCGAGGATCACGAACTTGAGTTGGTCTTTCCGTTCCAGAACACCCAAATTGTCGAAGCAAAACTTGTCGCCCTCGCCGCTCCCGGGGCACTTCACGTCCACGATCTTGACGACCTCTTTGGGCAATTCCCCAACATAGCGCTCGCCGCTTGTCTCGACGAGCACGCGCCGCCCTTCCGCAAGTAATCGAGCAGAGAGCGGCACTACCTCCCTCTGCAAGAGAGGTTCGCCACCGGTGAATTCAACCAGATTCCCCCCCAAGTGGTGCACGCGCCCTAGAACCTCGTCCGGGGTCATCTTCTCGCCGCCGTAGAAGGCGTAGGCGGTGTCACACCAGTGGCAGCGGAGATTACAGCCCGTCAGGCGCACAAAAACGCATGGCAGCCCGGCAAAAGTCGACTCCCCCTGGATCGATTTAAAGATTTCGGTGACGATCATGGATTTCGACGTTTCGCCAAGCGATAGGTTGATTCTAACCGATTTCGGGCCGCATCCCAGGTGGAATCCCGGCTGGAATCGGGACAAGTCTCAATAAGTGACATCCATTTTCACAAATTTTCCATTGGAGCCTTGAAGGCGTGTAACAGGTGGGGTGTCAAGAAATAACTGTATGTGATTCATTATAAATTACTTACTAGAAATGCAATCACTTTCTCCACCTTGGCCATTGGGTTGCATCTAAGAAAGCGGCGAGTCGAGGAGGCGGACCATGATGAGCAATGAGGATTTAGCCCGCATTCGCGAAGAGCACGAAACCATGGACGACTGGCGGACGTACTCGCGCCACGTCGTTGCCGAACTCCTTGAAGCTTGTTCGATTTGCGGAACGGTCCGAGACAAAGCCAGGTTAGTCCACTGCCAGTGGTGCCATGACGTCTATTTCTGCAAGGAAGGCACCTGCTCCCAGCGCCACCACGTGGATATTCATCCATCCGTGGCATTCTGGACCTGGTAATTCCGGCCCGGATTTCGCCGCTTTTGAGCCGCGCTCACCTGCCTGCTTCTGCCCCCACGGGATTGCCGCTTTCTTTCGCGGAGGTCGGCCGACTTTTCGGTCATTTTATTGAAGCTCCCTGCGGCCGGCAGGATTTTCCGTTATACTCCCTCCCCATGCCGACCAGGAAAACGCACCCCGTTGCCGCCCCGGTTGGGCGCCGCGCCAAGATCGTCTGCACGCTCGGCCCGGCATCCGCCAATCCCGAAGTTCTCGCAAAGATGTTGGAAGCGGGAATGGACGTGGTGCGGTTCAACTTCTCCCACGGCACGCACGCCGAGCACGCGGGGCGTCTCGCGCTACTGCGGCGCCTGGCAGCGAAGCACTCCAAAACCATTGCCATCCTCCAGGACCTGCAGGGGCCCAAGATTCGCACCGGAAGACTCGAGCGCGGCGCGCCCGTCGAGCTGTGCCGGGGCAAACGCGTCACCATCACGACGCGAGTCGTGGCGGGGAGCGACAGTGTCATCTCGACGACCTTCGCTGCCCTTCCCGCCAGCGTCGGTCCGCGCAACCGCATTCTTCTTTCCGACGGGCGGATCGAGCTCCGCGTTGAGCGCGTGCGGGGCCGCGAGATCGAGTGCCTGGTCGTTGAAGGCGGCGAATTGCGCGAGCACCAGGGCATCAACCTGCCCGGTGCTGCGCTCAAAACATCCGCGCTCACTGCCAAGGACCGCGCCGATCTGCAGTTCGGCATTCGCCACGGGGTCGATTACGTTGCGCTTTCGTTCGTGCGCCGGCCCGAAGACGTGCTCGAGCTGAAACGCCTTATCCGGCGCGCGCGCCGCGAAATCCCCGTGGTGGTCAAACTCGAAAAGCCCGAAGCCATCGGTTGCTTGGAAGAAATCCTCGCCGTGGCGGACGCCGTGATGGTGGCGCGCGGCGACCTCGGTGTCGAGATGCCGCCCGAGGACGTGCCGGTCATCCAGAAGCGCATCGTTGCGCGTGCCAACGAACTGAGAGTTCCAGTAATTGTCGCAACCCAGATGCTTGAATCGATGACCAGCGAAGCGCGGCCCACGCGCGCCGAGGCTTCCGACGTGGCGAACGCCATCTTCGATGGCGCCGACGCCCTGATGCTCTCCGGCGAAACAGCCGTCGGGCTCTACCCGGTCGAGTCCGTGAGCATGATGGCGCGCATTATCGCCGCCGCGGAGGCGAGTCCGCGTCGGGAGATCCGACGCCGTCGCGAAGGCCACATCAGCGTGCCGGAAGCCATCGGCGACAGCGCGTCCCTGCTCGCGGAGGATTTGAATTTGAGGGCGATCGCGGTGTTCACGCAGTCGGGATCGAGCGCGCGGCTGGTCTCGAAATTCCGCCCGCGCGTCCCCGTGTATGCCTTCTCGCCCTTCCCGGAAATACTCCGCCGCGCCGCGCTCTACTGGGGTGTGACGCCCATCGGCATGTCGCACGTGAGCTCGACCGAAGGGATGGTGGAAGGCGCGGCTCGAATGTTGCGGGCTCGCGGCGTGGTGAAAGCTGGCGACCTCATCGCCGTCGTGGCCGGCACGCCCCTCGCCCGCCGCGGCTCCACCAATTTCCTCAAGGTGCATCGCGTGGAATAACCGCGCGCCGCGGTTCGTTGGACCGCTCTGAAGGGAGAACGAATTCGTGTTGGAGGCTTCATGGAACAGGTGAACGATGCAGCGGGCTCGAAAAAGTCCCTCTTTCCGATCGTCGGGTTGCTTCTGTTCGTAGCCGGCGTGGCGCTCGGCCAGTCGTGGAATGGCCGGTCCAGCCGGGCGGATGAAACGCTTCTCCCCGCCCCAACCCCGCCGCCCAAACCCAAAACCGATTCGGAGATCAGCGCAGAGCAGATCGAAGGCTTCAAGAACTGGTACTACGCGCACCAGCCTACGACGTTCTCAAACACCTACTGGCGGGGTGTTCAGATTTTTAAATGCCCGCTCGATGCGTGGATATTCCAGGAAATCATTCACGAAAATCCGCCGGATGTCCTTCTCGAAACGGGGACGTACAAGGGCGGCAGCGCCAATTTTTTCGCGTCGCTCTTCGACCTGGAGAAGCGCGGGCGAATACTCACCGTCGAGATCAAGCACTATACCGACAAGCCCCGCCACCCCAGAATCACCTATTTCACGGGGTCATCCACTTCCGATGAGATCTTCCAAACCTTCAAAAAGTTCATCCGCCCCGGTGAGAAGGTGATGGTGACCCTCGACTCGAATCACCACAAAGAGCACGTCCTCAAGGAACTGCAGCTATACAGCACACTGGTCACGGTGGGCAATTACCTGGTGGTTGAAGATTCGATCAAGAATCCAAACTTCCCGGGCGCGAAGGAAGCCGTCGAGGAATTCCTCACGAGCAATTCCAATTACGCAGCCGACAGGAGCCGCGAAAAATTCGGCTTCACCACCAACCCCAACGGCTGGCTGAAGCGGGTTCGCTAGGCGGTCGGGCGAGGCTCGACATGAGGGAATTCTTGTAAGCTCGATGGTGATGCTGGGCGGGGGCTACGCGGGGATGCGCACCAGATCGTACAAGAATTCAGGCGCGAAGTCGGCGCCATTGGGCCAGGTGATGGTGCCGATGTCCGCCCGAACCTGGAATTGACGGAAATAGGCCGAGGCGCGGAGCGGTTCGAAGATCTCGCCGTGAAGTTCCCCTTCCAGGTCAACCGCTCCTGCGCTTCCATCCGCGAAACGCACGTGCAGGACATAATCCCGAACATAATGGGCTGCGATCAAACGCGGCGTCATGTCATCACTCACACGCTCATCATAGTTTACGAACACCGCATGTTCAATACCCTTGACTCGTCTATGACTCTTGCCGCTTTGGCGAGAATCTGCGAAGATGCTGTATTCACACATAAGGCAACTCGCCTGGCGGGTTACCGGCCATTCAATTTTTACTGGTGGCAGCGGAGTCTCGTTTGCCTTTCGCCCGCGCCCCAGACGGGAGGATTCATGTCATTCGATACGCGACACAAAAGCCGGGCCATACTGGACGGAACATCGCGCGCCGGAGCGCGCTCGATGCTTAAGGCGATCGGTTTCACCGACGCCGACCTGGCGCGCCCCATCGTGGGTGTCGCCCACTCCTGGATCGAGACGATGCCCTGCAATTACAACCACCGGGATCTGGCCGTGAAGGTGAAGGAGGGCATCCGCGCCGGCGGCGGCACGCCCATGGAACTCAACACCATCTCCGTCTCGGACGGCGTCACCATGGGCACCGAGGGCATGAAGGGCCCCCTCATCAGCCGCGAAATCATCGCCGACTCGATCGAACTGGTGGGCCGCAGCCACATGTTTGACGCCATGGTCGCCATCACCTCCTGCGACAAGACGATGCCGGGCGCCGCCATGGCGCTCATCCGTCTGAACGTCCCATCCGTGATGCTTTACGGCGGTTCGATTGCACCCGGGAAAATCGACTCCAAGACCATCACCATCCAGGACGTGTACGAAGGGATCGGCGCGCGCGCGGCGGGACGAATTTCCGAGGAAGAACTCAAGAAACTGGAAGACCTCGCCTGTCCCGGCGCCGGAGCCTGCGGCGGGCAGTTCACGGCCAACACGATGTCGACCGTATTGGAGTTCATCGGGCTTTCGCCCATGGGTTTCAACAGCGTTCCCGCGCCCGACCCGCAAAAGGGAGAGATTGCCTATCAGACTGGACTGCTGGTCATGGACACGCTCAAGCGCGGACTGCGCCCCAGAGACATTCTGACGCGCAACGCGTTTGAAAACGCCATCGCCGGCGTTGCGGCGTCGGGAGGCTCGACCAATTCCGTGCTGCACCTGCTCGCTATGGCGCGCGAGGCGGGCGTGCCTCTGAACATTGACGACTTCGACGTCATCAGCGCGCGCACGCCGCTGCTCTGCGACCTCAAGCCCTTCGGGCGGTACGTCGCCACCGACGTCCACGCCGCGGGTGGCATTCGTCTCATCGCCAAGAAACTCCTCGACGGGCCCTACCTCCACAAGGAGGCCGTAACCGTCACCGGCCGCAGCATTGCCGAAGAAGCCAGCAAGGCGGTCGAAACGGCTGGCCAGGACGTGATCGCCTCGGTTCAGAAACCCCTCAAGGCTTCGGGCGGGCTGGTCATCCTCAAGGGCAACATCGCGCCGGAAGGCTGCGTGGCAAAAATCTCCGGGCACGAGCGGTTGCACCACCGCGGCCCAGCGCGTGTGTTTGACGGCGAAGAGGCCGCCATGCGCGCCGTAACAAGCGGCGGCATCAAGCCCGGCGACGTGGTCGTGATCCGCTACGAAGGCCCGCGCGGCGGCCCCGGCATGCGCGAGATGCTGGCGATTACGGCGGGCCTGATGGGAGTGGGCCTCGGCGAAACCGTGGCTTTGCTCACCGACGGGCGCTTCAGCGGCGCCACGCGCGGCCTGATGGTGGGGCACGTTTCTCCCGAGGCGGCGCTGGGCGGGCCGATCGCCGCGATCGCCGAGGGCGATACCATCACCTTCGACATCAAGGCCCGGCGGCTGGACGCGGATGTGAGCGACGCGGAAATCAAGAAGCGGCTCGCCAGCTGGAAAGAGCCCGAGCCGCGCTACAAGAGCGGCGTGTTCGGAAAGTACGCGGCCAGCGTTTCCTCGGCCTCCGAGGGCGCGGTGACGAGCCCGAAATTCTAAGGACGCTGTGGCGCCGGTGGGTACGTGGCGGGTAGGGTAGCTCTTCGGGCTCCCGCGGGAGGGCAAAGCCCTCCCCTACCAGGAACGATGACGCGGTCCCTTCTTCTGCTGCGCCATTCCGTCTGTGGCCGCCACTACATTTCAAGGAGCCCCATTGCACCCGGGTCTCAAGACCGTGATCGAGCTCCAGCAACTGGACGCACAGATTGCGGAGTTCTCCGCGCAGATCGAATTGCTTCCCCAGGAAGTTCAATCGCTCGAAACCCAGCTCCACGAATTCATCCACGCCCACGAAGAGCGCAAGCAGCGACTCGCCAAGAATCAAAAAGAACGAAAGGAGTCTGAGGCCGAGATCCAGACCATCCGCGCGCGCATCACCAAGCACAAAGACCAGCTCTACGAAGTGAAGACCAACGAACAGTACAAAGCGATGCTCAAGGAAATCGAGGGCGAGGAAGCCAAGGTGCGCGCCTTCGAAGACAGGATCCTTGAGAAGATGCTCGAGGCTGAAGACCTGGAGGAACATATCCGCGACGCGGCGGCGCGGCTCGATTCGGAAAAGGCCCGCGTGGCCGCGGAAGTTCAGAAACTGCAGGCTCTGCGGCAGGAAGACGTGGAGAAGCGCAACGAATTGCAAGTCCGGCGGGACGCGGATGCCGCGTCGATCGAGCCGCAATTGCTGTCACTTTACGAACGTCTCCGGCGGGGGAAGCGCGGACTGGCCGTCGCCGAAGTCCGCGACGGAATGTGCACCGCCTGCAATGTGATGTTGCGGCCGCAACTCTTTAACGAAATCCGGGCCAACGAGTCGGTGGTGACGTGTGAGCAATGCGGCCGAATCCTGCACTTCACCGAGCCGCCCACGGATGCGCCGGAAGCCGCGGGGGATCAACTCGCGTCAAGTTAACCTTGCGTTGTCGCCTCTCCGCCCTTTTCCCTGCGGGACGGAGCGCGGGAGATGGATTTGGAGCTCGTAGACGAAATGAATCGCCTCGCCTCGCTCGCGATGGCCACCTCCGATGCCTTCCGGAAAACAATCCAGCAAACCGCCCGCTGACTTGGTCGCCTACACCGACGGCGGCGCGCGCGGCAATCCCGGTCCCGCCGCTTACGGCGTCGTTATCCGGTCGGCCGACG
>JACQNR010000227.1 GCA_016202975.1 Acidobacteriota bacterium | reverse complement strand
GGTGTAAGCTCCTTTCCAGGATTTGGTTTTAGGTCGTCAGCCCAAAACCAGCTTACACCCTCCAACCTACACACACAGACTTACATCACCAAGCCCAAGCCGGCCTGCAATTTCGTGTTATGTTAAAATTTCAATCAGGGCAGGCGCTCAAGAAGCCACAAGCGGGTCCGGGGTGATCCAGCCGGAGCGTTACGCTACCATTCCAGGAGGGAGCCATTGTCGGAAAAGCTATCCAAACCGCAAGCCGCTGAAGAGAGCCGCCAATTCGTGAACTTTGCCTTCTACAAGCTCGATCCGGCCTGGCGACGCCTTCCGGAGGAGGACCGAAGACGGGGCAAGGCGGAATTCATCAGTGTCGTGAAGTCCAACGAACAGGATGTGATGGTTATCCCCTACTGCATGGTCGGGATTCGCGGCGATTGCGACTTCATGCTATGGCGGATCTCGTACGAGTTGCCCAGGCTACAGGAGATGTCGGCGCAGCTTCTGGAGACCGGCATCGGAAAATACCTGGCCACACCCTACTCGTACCTATCGCTGACCAAGCGCTCAATCTACGTCGACAAGCACATACACGAGGGCCAGGAAGGCCGCCGCGTGAAGATTTTCCCGGGAAAATTCAAGTACCTGTTCGTCTACCCCTTCGTCAAAGCCAAGGCATGGTACCGGCTCACGCAGCACGCGCGGCAGGGCATGATGGATGAGCACATCGAAATTGGCCACAAATATCCCACCGTGCGGCTGAACACCACATACTCATTCGGGCTCGACGATCAAGAATTTGTTCTGGCATTCGAAAGCGACCGGCCCGAGCACTTCCTCGACCTGGTCATGGAGCTTCGCCACAGCGAGGCCACGAGCTATACGGTTCGCGACACTCCGACATTCACCTGCCTGCACCGCGAGTTGCCGGAGGTACTGGACCTGCTCGGCGGGTAAACTGCGAATCGTGAAAATCAAAGTGCAAAGCAGATTCTGAAATTCACTCTGCGCATTAACAATGGTAAATAGGACCAAAGGAGGAGCACGCACGGCCGCGAAGTCAAAGCTTGATTACACCTCCCCCGCGCGCCTCAACAAGATTTTCGCCGCACTTGACCGTCTCTTCCCCCAGGCCACCTGCGCATTAGGGCATGAGAACCCTTTCCAGCTTCTCGTCGCCACGATCCTCTCCGCTCAGTGCACCGACGAGCGCGTGAACATGGTCACTCCGGAACTTTTTCGCAAGTATCCCACTCCGCAGGATTTCGCCGCGTTGAAGCAGGAAGTCCTGGAGCAGGACATTCGATCGACAGGGTTCTTCCGCAACAAGGCGAAAAGTATCATCGGAGCCGCGAGCATGCTCGTTCGGGATTTTGAGGCGCAAGTTCCACGGACGATGGAGGTGTTGCTCAAACTTCCGGGAGTGGCGCGCAAGACGGCCAACGTGGTGCTCGGAACGGCGTATGGAATCCCGTCAGGTGTGGTCGTGGACACGCACGTCTCTCGTATCGCAGCGCGCCTCAAACTTTCGAAGGAAAAGTCGCCGCAGAAGATCGAACAGGACCTCATGAAAGTGGTTCCTCAGGAGCGCTGGATCTCCTTTGCCCACCAAGTGATTTGGTTCGGAAGAAAGGTTTGCCAGGCGCGCAAGCCATTGTGCGCAGAGTGCCCCATCGAAGCACTCTGCGACGCACCCGACAAGACTGATTAGGTTTGAAGGTTCTGAATTTTGAATTCTAGTTTTAGGATTCTTGGCTATCGCCATTCGTCCATTCGCTCTTAGTCCTTTGTCATTTGTATTACGCCCTTCCTACTATTGGCTTCGCTGTATCAACACCCTCAGTCGCGTTTCAAGAAGATCGCATTGGGTAGCATGGCGTGGGCTCCCTTATTCCCGGCGACGAGTTGCGTGATGCGAAGGTTCACGTCGACGCTCGCCAGAATGTAGGTCTTGCCGCGGTCAAGGTACTTCTAATTGGCCAGGAAGTAGAGGCAGTTTATCCGTTGGAAGGCGGACAACTTGGCGGCATACTGTCGCCGCTACAACAAATCGAGTCCTGCCCGCGTGACAGTGCGAGCGGGAGGAAGGAGGGCGGGTCTACAGGATCTTTAATGGGTGTACTTCGGACTGAGGATCAGGCTTGAAGGATGGATGAAGCGGCAGCCCTCTCCTCGCCACCTCATGGGCGAGCTCGGGCGGTGGCGTAAAGGTCACTTGCTCGACGACCGTTTCAACTTCCTGAACGTCCGTTACTCCAAGCTTGCGGAAATAATTGACGACTTCCTGCACCAGGTATTCCGGCGCCGACGCCCCGGCGGTGATGGCCACGCACTCGACGCCTTCCAGCCATGCCGGATCGATCTCGCCCGCATCCTCGATGAGGTGGGCTTCTGCCCCCAAAATTTCCGCCACCTCGCGAAGACGGCGGGAATTGGAACTGTTGTCGGAGCCGATGACCAGGACGAGTTGCGCGTCGCGCGCGAGTTCCTTTACCGAATCCTGCCGGTTCTGGGTGGCATAGCAGATGTCGTCAGTGGAGGGCGCAACGATCTTGGGGAAGCGCCGCCGCAAGACATCGATGATCTCGCGCGTGTCATCAACGCCCAAAGTGGTCTGCGTCGTCACCGCGACGCGCTCGGGGTCGGGCACCTCGACCTTCTCCGCCTCCGCCGAATTGCCCACCAGAAAGATGTTTTCGGGCACTTCGCCCATCGTTCCCACGATTTCGTCGTGCCCGGCGTGGCCGACGAGAATAATCGAACGGTCATCGCGCGCGAACCGGATCGCCTCGAGATGCACCTTGGTCACCAGCGGGCAGGTGGCGTCGATGACTTTGAGGTTTTTCGCCGTGGCATTCGCCCTCACGTCCGGAGCGACGCCGTGAGCGCTGAAGATGACGACCGCACCCTCGGGCACTTCGTTCAGCTCTTCGACGAAGATCGCGCCCTTCTCCGCCAGTTCTTCGATCACGTGCTTGTTGTGGACGATTTCCTTGCGGACATAGACGGGCGCACCGTAGAGCTCGAGCGCCATGTTGACCACGCCGATGGCGCGCTCGACCCCCGCGCAGAAGCCTCGCGGTTTGGCCAGTAGAAGTCGTTGGGGTTTCATCATGAATACGTCCCGCCCCGGAGTCCCCGGAACACCGCCCACCATTGATGCTAACAAATTCCCACCTGACCGTCAAAACAAGTAGGGCGATGGAACAGCCTTGGTACATCGTATCCCCCCTGTGGGGTTGAAGTGTTTGAGTGAGAGGAGGAGGAGAGAGATGGCTGCCTTGGTGGGGGGGGACCAAGGC
>JACQNR010000197.1 GCA_016202975.1 Acidobacteriota bacterium | reverse complement strand
CGGCTGCCGCCGTAGTCCTTCTTGGGCGGCGCGTCTTCCAGAATCAAGCACTTCAGACGGTTTAGATGCGAGTCGATCAGCGGACGCGTTCACGACCGCAGATGTAGAAAAGGAATACTTGGAAGTCGGGTGGGGAGCACGCGGTAGATAAGCGCTCCCTAGCTAATTCAAAAGAGGCCGACCAGGCAAGATCGCTCCTCGCGTCGGCTTCTGCGCGCGGTGTGCCTCGGACTAGGGCGAGCCCAGGAATACGGCGGCGAGCAGGATCAATGCCGCAATCTTGAAGGCGGGGCCCGGGCGCGACAGCCTGCTCTACCGCTCGAATCCGCGAAGTCGAGCTAGTGGGTGGGGGCCCCTCTGCCGCAGCCTTAGTCGTGTTGATTTCACCGCAAGCACGTCCGAGCATCGCGATGTTGATGGCTATAAGGCCCGCTGGTTCGACCAGTATCTTGTGCGTTAGCCAAAAGCATAACCACTGCAGACAGGACCGGGTAGGAGCGAATGCCATGAATGACTCTCGGAGGAGACACCTTGATTTCATGTTCAGGCTGACCGATATGCCCGTGCCGACGATTTACGAGCCTTCAGGGAACGGAGCACCGTACTACGACGGTATCGCAAAGTGGAAGCAACAATGTTGACACACCCGTTTTGGGCAACGCTCGTAACCGTCGGCTTTTCCTCGCGCTCGCATTGGCTCATGGAGGGGGCTGGGACATCCCCAACGTGACCGAGACGCAATCGGCCGCGCTCACTGGCATGAATGCGGACCTGGCACCGCCAACGCAGGCCCTTCCAGACGCCCGCACCGCGCTGACCGCTGCTGCCTTTGCCGAACCCCGAAACGAGGCGGCCATCCGGGCGCCGGCCTCAGCAGGAAGCAACTGATGGGCAATATTGGTGACCATGAGGTGCTGGGGCGTCTAGACAAGATGAACGAGTGGAACGAGTATACGGTGATCGGACGCGGCGGAACCTGCATGCACATCTTGAACGGTCAGCTGATGGGGGTCATGGTTGAAGACGACCCCAAGGCGTCCAACAACCAATCCGGCTCGAACGGCATCGAGATCGAGGACGTTGCCACGGTTTCGGTTCGCAATATTTGGCTCAAGAAACTGAACTAAACTAACTTCTGTTTGAATGGCTGATAATTCGCAGTTGGTCCGAGGTGGGGCAGCCTATTGAAGTGAAGGAATGTAGACCCTCAGTAGGGTTGGCCCAACATCGCGGGGAGGGCAATATGGTCTCACCAGTTTAGCGCCCTTGGTGTGTTTCCGGTTGAGGGCGTCGGCGGTCACGGGATAGGATCGCCAGGGAGAAAAAGGAGGTAAAAATGAAAATTATTCGGTTTTTGTTGATTCTTGCGTGCAGCTGTAATGGGGCAAGCGCGGCGCTGGCGCAAACAACGGCGATTGTGGGAGGATCTGTGATCGATGGAACCGGGGCACCACCGCAGCCCAACGCGATCATCCTGATCGATGGGAAAAAGATTGTGGCAATTGGGAAGCAAGGCGCCATCAATGTTCCCGCCGGGGCGAAGGTTATCGATGCCAGCGGGAAGTACATCATTCCAGGTCTGATTGATACAAACATTCATTTATTTCTTACTCCGGCTATCGATCAGGCATGGCTGGGAAAGTATGAGGGACGCTTCGAAGAAATAGCTGCCGAGGCTGCGCAGTTGGCTTTGAAAAGCGGCTTAACCACGGTCTTCGATTCCTGGGGACCCTTGCAACCTCTCCTCAACGCGCGCGACGGCATCCGGCGAGGAGAGCTGGTGGGCAGTCGCTTGTATGTAGCAGGAAATATCGTAGGCTTGAGCGGCCCCTTGGGACGCGATTTCCAAAGCGGGATCCAACAGGCTACGGTATCGCCGGCCTTCGCAAAGCGTATCAATAAGATTTGGGAAGAGAACGTTGGACCGGACCTTTTAGACAAAACGCCTGAGGAGGTTCGCACTGAGATTCGAAAGTATATTGGACGAGGGGTGGATTTCATAAAATTTGCCGAATCGAGCCACAACCTTCAAGCAGCGAAGAACAACTGGCTGATGTTCTCACCGGACGCCGCCAAAGCGATCGTTGAAGAGGGTCACAAGGCTGGCATCACCGTTCAGACCCATACGTCGAACATCGAGAGCTTGCGTCTCGCCGTTCTTGCGGGGATTGATATGGCGCAGCATCCTGCAATTTTGGGTGAACGTGAAATGCCCGATAGCTTGGTGAGGCTTCTAGTCGATCGCGGAGTATATTGTGGCGTACTCTCAAAGACGAAGAAACGGATCGAGATCGAGAAAGAAGGTTGGAGGGACACCGGGGGGAAGGGAACGTCCCGATCTCCGGAGGCTCTTGATCACTGGCAGGGTAACATCGTTAAGCTGATCCGGGCTGGGGCGCGAATTACTCTGGCGACGGACCAAGGTCCAGACGACCCCAAGTTTTCTTACTCTGTCTCGCCTCGGCTACGTGAGGATGAACCCACCCGAATGGGCGAGGGTCAATTTTTGTGGCTGGAATCGATTGTCGAGAAGGGGATGTCTCCCATGGATGCCATCGTGGCGGCCACTCGAAATGGGGCCGCCGCTTACCACCACTTGTCGGAATTTGGCACCTTAGAGGGCGGGAAGTACGCCGATCTGCTGGTCCTCGATGCCAATCCGTTGGAAAACATTTCAAACGCACGCAAGATTTCACTGGTCATGAAAGAGGGTGCAGTGATCGACCGCGATCGTTTGCCCGAGAAGAAGATCCTAACCCAGTGATAAGTTTTCGCCCGGATGTGGCCTGTGTCGCACTTGTTCACGGAGGGCGCGCGAGTGGGATCACGAGTCACTCCAAGACGATGACTGTGGCTTATTCTAAGTCTAAGAGACTGGGCTTTGATCCAGGAAAGGGCTGCCTGCGACAACAGGGCTGGATAACAAACCATAACGTAACGTGGCTCGGGGGCCTCAATCTGAGTAAGAAAGAGACTGCGAATCACGAATTAACAAGCCAATAGCCAAACACCGCAGGAAGTGCGAGCCGTCCAGGCCCCCAAAAATGGCCAACCCAATGTAGAAGGCGTTCAGCAAGCCGAATAAGGTGGTAGCAGAGAAATCCACGGGATCTTCGATCCACTGTCGGGAAATCGGCCAGAGGTGTCCGGAGAAGGGAAGCAACTCGACGCGCGGCATAAACCAGATGGTCCCCGCTCGAGATAATGGAACCCAGAAATAAGTCCGGAAAGGGTGGCGCCGCGGGAGCGAATGGCGCATCCAGGAAATCGTGGATTTGCTTGCCAACCCGGCCGCCCGGCGGCAACTCGTTTCCGAATTGACCGCCTACGCAAGCCGCCAGCACGATGAAGGTATCGTCGTGGACTTTGAGGAAGTCCCGGAAAAGAGCCAGGCGGACTTCCGGCAATTCACCAAGGATTTATCCGCAGCGCTCCGTGCCGCGAACTTGAAGTTAATGGTCACACTGCCGGCCGGCAACTTCATTTATGACTACGCTTTTTTCGCGGTGCATTCCGATGCCATCATCATCATGGATTACGATCAGCACTGGAACACCTCCGCTCCCGGGCCCATCGCCGGCCAGGACTGGTACGTGTGCAATATCCAGACAATGCTGGGGCTGGTGCCGCGCGAGAAATTGATAGTGGCCGTGGGCAGCTACGCTTACGACTGGACGCAAGGGCCCCGACAGGGCCGGCCACCTACGGCGAAGTCGATCAGTTTCCAGCAGGCCATTGTGACGGCGCAGGAATCGGAGGCCTCGATCGAGTTTGATCCCGATTCTCTGAATCCTCACTTCTCTTACGAGGACGAAAAGAACCGTCCGCATCAGGTGTGGATGCTGGACGGAGTGACGGGCTACAACCAGCTCCGTGCAGCGGAGCTTTTGGGGGTTCGAGGCACGGCGCTCTGGCGTTTGGGCGCCGAGGACCCTTCGTTGTGGTTCATCTGGGACGCGACGCACCCCAGCGACAGCGTTCACGCACAACTCGAGCAGATCCGCCCGGGCCCGACTTGATTCTGGAAGGTGATGGGGACATTTGGCGGATCATGGCCACGCCCCAGAAGGGTCAGAGGACTTTTCGCTACGACTCGTCGACGGATTCGATCACGGACGAGAGCTTCACGATCTATCCCCTT
>JACQNR010000037.1 GCA_016202975.1 Acidobacteriota bacterium | reverse complement strand
TTGCGGGCGATGTCATGTTGCCTGCCCCATCCAGACCTCGGGGATGGCGTTTTCGCCCCGCGATCTGATCCTCGACTTGCGGGAGTACGCAGACGCACTGAGCATCGCACCCCACGCGCGGTTGGACCAGCAGCGCGTCAAAGAGGACGGGCGCAAGATACTCTTTGGCGCGCGCGTCGCCGCCCTTGACGGCCTGAGTGTCGCCGGCGGACTCATCAAGGAGGAGTCGCTCTGGCCCTGCACGACCTGCATGGCGTGCCAGGATATCTGTCCGGTGGGCGTTGAACACGTGCCCGTGATTGTACAGTTGCGGCGTTCCCTCGTTGCCAAGGGAAAGCTCGACGAGCATCTGCAAGAAGCCTTCGCCAACCTGCAGCGTTACGGCAACTCCTTCGGCCAGTCGGAGCGCAAGCGCGCGGTGTGGACGCAGGAGCTCGGTTTCAAGCCCAAGGACGCACGCAAGGAGCCGGTTGAGTGGCTGTGGTTTCTGGGCGAGTACGCCTGCTACCACCCGGCTCTCCAAGATTCCACCCGAGCGCTCGCACGCGTGTTGATGTCCGCGCGATTGGATTACGGCATCCTCTACGAAGCGGAGAGAAATTCCGGCAACGATGCGCGCCGCGCCGGCGAAGAGGGTCTGTTCGAGCTGCTGCGGGAGAAGAACATCGCGGCCATGGAGAAGGCGAAATTCAACCACATCTTCACCACCGACCCGCACGTCTACAACACTCTCAAGAATGAGTACCCGGACCTGAATCACGGCCGGCACCCGGTCCACCACTACTCCGAACTGCTTGTGGATCTGTTCGAGCGCGGGCGGCTGAAGGTTACGAACAAGCTCAACTATCGCGTCACCTATCACGACCCCTGTTATCTCGGCCGCTACAACGGCGTCTACGAGGCGCCCCGTAAAGTCCTGCGGGCATTGGGTGTGGAATTGAAAGAGATGCCCCGCTCGCGCCGCGATAGCTTCTGTTGCGGGGCTGGAGGCGGCCGGATCTGGATGGAGGAAATCGGCGAGGCTCATTCGCGGCCGAGCGAAGTGCGGGTACGCGAAGCGGCCGCCGTCAATGGAGTAGATACGCTGGTGGTGGCCTGCCCCAAGGATTACGTGATGTTCCAGGATGCGCTGAAGACTACCGGCTTGGAAGGCAAGCTCGCCGTAAAGGATCTGACGGGGTTGGTTGAGGAAGCGGTGAACCCTCCAGGCGCAGTGCAGAGATGTCATTTCGCTAACGATGTTTCTGCTTACAATCGGCAAGCAGCATGAAGGGAAGATCCGGTGCTTGGAATCTACAAACAGGAGGCATACGAAAGGCACCTTCGGTTCCAGCGCGATGCGGACCCCACATGGGGCCGCAAGATCACCGCACTGCCTGGCTGCGAAGGAATTCTGACGTGCATGCAGTGTGGGACCTGCTCCGCAGCCTGTCCCCTCTCCGTGTACATGGACTATACACCTCGGAGAATCATTGCCACGGTGCGCGAGGGATTCCGCGAAGACGTGCTGCGTTCCCAGACGATTTGGCTGTGCGCCTCATGTTATGCCTGCCGGGTGCGCTGCCCGCGGGAAATCAATATCACGGACGTCATGTACGCTCTCAAGAGGGAGGCGATTCGCAATCGCATGTACCCTCCGCATTTTCCGATACCGATTCTTGCCCGAGCATTCTTCGACATGGTGAAGCGGCGCGGGCGCTCGACCGAGTTTTGGCTTGTTTTGAGAATGGCGCTTCGTTCCAATCCCCTGATTTTGCTGGGCATGGCTAAAACGGGTTGGCATCTCTGGCGGACCGGGAGGCTTTCCTTGGGTTACGAGAAGATTCGCGGTGTCGGAGAACTCCAAAAGGCACTTGCCTCGCCACGTGAGGAGGTGTAGGTGGCGAACTCAACGAGCGGACAAGAGAAGAAATCTTACCTCTACTTCCCCGGCTGCACGATGCAGGCTACGGGCATCGCCTACGGGGAGAGCGTCCGGACGTTGTTTCGTCTGTTGGGTCTGCAAGTCGAAGAACTGGAGGACTGGAACTGTTGTGGCGCCACGTCGTATATGTCCATCGATGAGCGGGCTGCATTCGTTTTATCGGCGCGGAACCTTTCGCTGGCGCGCCAGGCGGGACCGCGGGACCTCGTGGTTCCTTGTACGGCTTGCTTCTTGATGTTGCGGAAGACTCAGGAATATGTTCGTCAGTATCCTTCCATCCGCCAAGAGGTCGAAGGCGCCCTTAAGCAGGCCGGCATCCCGCCCATGGGACCCGTGCGGGTCCGCCACCCGCTGGACGTGCTGTACAGCGACGTCGGCGTGGAGCAAATTCGCGCCAAGGCGACACGGCGTTGGCACGGAGGTCGGCTCGCGTGCTATTACGGCTGCCAGGCGCTGCGGCCTTATGCCGAAGCCGACCAAGCTTACAACCCCATGCGGATGGACGAACTGCTCCAAGCGGTGGGCGTTACTACAGTGGATTTTCCCTTGAAGACAAAGTGCTGCGGAGGGTCATTGACGGGCACCATTCACCCTGTCGGGGTGCGACTCAACTACATCATTTTGAAAGAGGTGGCGCGCAGGGGGGCGCAGGCTGTCGCCACGATGTGCTCCCTCTGCCAGTTTAATCTGGACGCCTATCAGTCGGAGATGCGCGAAGAAGCTCACGAAGTGTTTGATGTTCCTATCTTGTATTTCACTCAGATTCTGGGCTGGGCCCTGGGCGGAGACTTTCGCTCCCTGGGGCTGCATCGGGGTATTGCTGGCCGCAACCTGATCGGCCAATGGTTCACGACGCCTAAGGAGGTCGAGGCCTATGTCTAACGGAAACGGTTCGGTTCGAATTGGCTTTTATGTGTGCCACTGTGGGACGAACATTGCTGGTGTCGTGGATGTCAAAGCCCTGGCCGAGTGGGCGGCGACGGTGCCTAGCGTGGTGGTGTCGCGCGACTACAAGTACATGTGTTCGGACCCCGGCCAGGAGCTCATCCAGCAGGATATCCGCGACCATCATTTGAACCGCATTGTCGTGGCCTCGTGCTCGCCGCACCTCCACGAGCGCACATTCCAGACCGCCACGGCCAAGGGCGGCCTGAGCCCGTACTATTTCCAGATGGTGAACATCCGCGAGCACGATTCGTGGGTGCATAAGGACAAAAAGGCGGCAACGGAGAAAGCCAAAGATCTGGTCCGGGCGGCCTTGCGGCGCGTCGTCTTCCACGAGCCCTTGGAAAAGAAGCAGGTGCCGGTGCGTTCGGACGTGCTGGTGGTGGGCGGCGGGATCGCCGGCATCCACGCGGCGTTAACCCTCGCCAACGCCGGAAAGCACGTTTATCTGGTCGAGCGGGAGGCCACCATCGGCGGTCACATGGCCAAGTTCGACAAGACCTTTCCCACGCTGGACTGCGCGGCGTGCATCCTGACTCCCAAGATGACAGCGGTCCGATCGCATCCGAACATCACGATGTGGACGCTCTCCGAGGTGGCCGAAGTGGGCGGATACGTGGGCAACTATCACGTGAAGGTCCGACGCAAGCCTCGCTACGTGCTGGAAGATGCCTGCATCGGCTGCTTAGAGTGCATCGAGGCCTGCGTCTACAAGCAAGCTAAGGTGAGCGACGAATTCAATCTGGGCCTGGGTAAGCGTAAGCCCATATACATCCCCTTCCCCCAAGCCGTACCGCAAGTCGTGTTGATTGATCCCGAAACCTGCATCGAGTTTAAGTCCGGCAAGTGTAAGAAGACCTGCGTGGAAATTTGCGCGGACCGAAACGCCATCGACTTCAAGCAACAGGAAGAGATCAAGGAGATCGAAGTTGGGACCATTATCATGTCGACCGGGTTCCAGACTGTAGATGCAGCCCGCATCCCTTATTACGGTTACGGCGCCTACCCCAACGTTTATACCTCGCTCGAGGTGGAGAGATTGATTAATGCCTCGGGGCCGACCGGAGGAGAGGTCATCCTCCGCGACGGCAAGAAGCCCAAGGCCGTCGGGATCGTGCATTGCGTGGGATCACGGGACGAAAACACCAACCGCTGGTGCTCACGCGTCTGCTGCATGTATTCCCTCAAACTTGCCCACCTCATTAAGGAGCATACCGACGCCGAGGTCTTCAATTTCTACATCGATATTCGAACTCCGGGAAAAGGCTTTGAGGAGTTCTACTGCAAGCTCTTGAGCGAAGGCGTTCACTTCATCCGCGGAAGAGTGGCCGAGGTCACCGACTGGGCGCTCGACCCCTCCGAAGAGGGGAAGCTGGTCATCCGTGTGGAAGATACCTTGATCGGCCGCGTGCGGCGAATCCCTGTGGACATGGTCGTGCTGTCGGTGGGCCTCGAGCCGCACGCCGATGCCGACGAAGTGCGGCGGCAGTTCAACATCACGTGTTCAACCGAGGGATGGTTCCTGGAGCGGCACCCGAAACTCGCTCCGGTGAACACCTTCACCGATGGGATCTTCCTGGCGGGTTGCTGCCAGGGACCGAAGGACATTCCCGATACGGTGGCGCAAGCGGGCGCCGCCGCGGCCGAAGCCCTGGTGCTGATTGACGCCGGCCACGTGGAGCTCGAGCCCAACACGGCTTACGTACTCGAGGACGAGTGTTCGGGCTGCAAGAGCTGCCTGTCCCTCTGTCCTTACACCGCAATCGCTTACCACGAGGAGAAGAAGAAGGCGGAGATCAACGAGGTCCTGTGCAAGGGCTGCGGCGTCTGTGTGGCCGCTTGTCCGTCCGGCTCCATCCAGCAGCACATGTTCCAGGATGAGCAGATCTTCGCCGAAATCGAGGGGGTGCTGGCCCATGCCTGATACGAACTCAACCAACGGATTCGAGCCGAAGATCGTGGCCTTTTTCTGCAACTGGTGCACCTACTTAGCAGCGGACCTGGC
>JACQNR010000202.1 GCA_016202975.1 Acidobacteriota bacterium | reverse complement strand
GCCGGGCTGCCAGAGCTCGTACGCCTCGCGGTATTGGCCTTGCAGCAGCGCGGCCAGGAAGCGCGACACGGCGCGCACCTCGCTGAAGTTGCGGAAAAGAATGAACAAGATGGCGCCCGATCCCACCACCTGCAAGATCCACAGCACTAGGTAGCGGCGCAGGACTCCTTTGGGCTTCTCGGGCTGGGCGTCCAGTAAAGTCATTGGCATACCGGTAGGTTATCACGTCCCCGCGGACCGCTTCAAAGCGTGCGGCGGAACAGGACAGTGGCCAGGAACATAGAGGCCACCGTAAAGCAGAGGAGGAAGGCAAGATCGCCCACGATCGCTTCCAGGCCGGTGTTCTTGAGCAGAAGGCTCTTGAAGGCGTGGACGGCGAAGGTGAAGGGATCGAACTTCGCGATTACCTGCATCCAAGTTGGGAAACCATAGATGGGATAAACGGCGCCGCTGGGAAAAAACAGCAGGGTATTGAGCACTCCAAATGTGGCGCGGGGCACCAGCGGGTCGCTGACGCGCACCATGAGTAGAAACATCATGGAGATTAGGGCGAGCGCCGTGGCGAGGATCACCACCAGAAGCTTGAGGAATCGCACCGGGTCGAGGGGATCCGGAATTCCAGCAATGATGGAACCCAGGGTAGTCAGCACCATTCCGGACATGAACGCCTTCAGAGCTCCGGAAAGATTGAAGCCCAGAATCAACTCAAACTTGCTGATGGGTGTGACCAGATAGCCCTCGTGCAGGCCGCGCGCTTTGTCGTCGATATAGATGATCCCGCCCCCGATCATCGCCGTCACAAAAATGGCGAGCACGATCGTTCCCGGAAGCAAGAATTGGATATAAGGGACGTAAGGATAGACTTCGACGACCGACAGAGTCACCCCGGAAGGCACGCGCGGCTCGCTGCCGCGCTGGTTGTAGGCTGCAATAAGCTCGGCGAATACCCCCTGCATCGCCCCCGCCGCAAAATTGTCCGTGTTGTCCTCGACCAGCGCAATTTGCGGCGAAGCCCCGGCTAATACCCGGCGGGAAAATTCCGGGGGAATATTCAGCACAGCGTTGATGCGTCCTTCGCGCAGATCCACATTGGCCTGTTTTGGGTCGGAGTACTCGATCGTCTCGAACGTCTGCGCGTTCGCGGCAATCGCGCCGAGCATTTCCCTCAGCTTTACTCCCGAGAGGCCGTGGTCCTGGTCGACCACCGCCACCTTCAGGTGCTTAATCTTCCCTCCGAACGCGTTGCCAAGAATAACCAGCTGAACGAGCGGGAAGAACATCGAGACCAGAATCAATGCCGGACTTCGCATGAACTTGCGAAGGTCGCGTTCGATGATGGCAAGGATGCGGTTCATAGGGGAGCGGCCTCAATGCTTTTCGTAAAGAAACGTGACGTCATAACCGGGCGCTCCCTGCAAATTATCGCGGAGCTGCCGGCCCGTGAAGTGCACGAACACGTCATCCAGTGTTGTGGTCTGCACCGACAGGGAGGCGATTTCGATCCCCGCTGCCCGTGCCGCCTCCATCAGTTCTACGGTCGTCTTGGGCCCGTTGTTCGACCCGAGGCGGAAGACGCCGTCCATGGGTTTGACGCTCTGAACTTCCGCAAGCCCTTCCAGGACCTGCTGCCAACCGTCGGGAATTCGCGAAAAACTTACTTCCAGAATGTTATTGCCCGGAATCGATGCCTTCAATTTGGCGGGTGAATCGAGGGCGACGAGCTTGCCATGATCGACGATGGCGACGCGACTGCAAAGCTTGTCGGCCTCGTCCATATAGTGCGTGGTCATCAGAATTGTCAGATCGCGCGCCTCCTTGAGCTTCACGAGCATTTCCCACACGGCCACGCGCGAAACCGGATCGAGCCCCGTCGTCGGTTCATCCAGAAAGAATATCCTGGGCTCGTGAACGAGGCCGCGGGCGATCTCCAGCCGCCGGCGCATGCCTCCGGAGAGATTCTTGACGGGCTTGTCCGCCCAGTTCGTGAGCTCGACCGCTTCAAGCAATTCCTTGATGATGTGATTGCGCCGCTCGCGAGGCACACCATAAAGCTTGGCGAAGATCTGCATGTTCTCTTCCGCGCTCAGGTCGAGGTCGGAGGTCATGGCCTGCGGGATGACGCCGATGGACTTCCGCACGTTGCTGGCTTGCTTCGCCACATCAAACCCGAGAACATGTGCCGTTCCCGAAGTGGGCAGCATCAGCGTGGTCAGCATTCGGATCAGGGTGGATTTCCCAGCCCCATTCGGCCCCAGCAGACCGAAGATCTCGCCTTCCTCCACGGTGAAGCTCAGGCCCTTGACGGCGCAGAAATCGCCGAAACACTTCGAAATGTTTTCTACCTCGATCGCTTTCATACGGTTCCAGCCGCGGCCATCCTGTCCGGCGCTCACCCCCCTGCTCCCGCGGGCAACGTCACAAACGCCGTAAGGCCCGGGTAGATGCGCCGCGCGGAGTTGTCCACGTGCAGGCGGATCTCGAAGGTCTTGATGTCGCGCTTGCTGCGGCTCACATCGCGCTGTGTCGCATAGCCCGCCACGGCACCTCGGTAAAAGACCACCCCCGACTGCTGGTCACCGGACGGAAACCGGATTTCCATGTGATCGCCCAGGCGCACGCGCTCGATGTAGGTTTCCTCGACGTCGGCGCGCACCCACAAGTCGTCCGGATTGATCAGGGAAAGGATCGCCTGTCCCGCATTGACCACTTCTCCCACCCGCGCCGCCCGCACCGAGACCAGTCCTGCGATGGGGGCGCGAATCTCCGTGTAGTTCAGACGCACGTTGGCACGGCGTGATTGGGCCTCGGCGGCTCCTACCTGAAACCGGCCGGCCGCGAGCTGACTACGTCGCATTGCAATCTCTTCTTTGCTCGACTCGGCGAGCGCCAATGCGGCCCGCTGAACATCCACTTGCTTGCGCAGCGATTCCACTCGCGCCCGCGCCGCGTCCAGCGTCGTTCTCGCCTCGTCTAAGGACTGCGTGGAGACAATTCCCTGGTCATGCAGCCCGCGTGCGCGCTCAAAATTCGCCTGCGCGAGCTCCATCTGAGCATTCGCCTCCACAAGCTGGGCCTCCGCGGAGGCGAGCCCCGCACGTTCCCGTTCGATCTGGTCCCGGGTCCGAAGCTCCTGGTACCTCAGCGCCGCTGCGGCCTGTGAAAGCTGAGCCTTGGAGCTTTCCGCGGTGTGCTTGTAGAAAGCTTGGTCGGCCGCCAGTTCCTGGGGTTCAATGACAGCCAGCAACTGACCCTTCTCGACCGTATCGCCTTCCTTGACCAGAAGTTGCCGGATGCGACCTTGAATCTCCGCGCTGACGATCACATCGTCCGTGGTGACAATGCCTGTAAGGACAATCGTGCTGTTCCGGGGTCGCGTCTTCCAATAAAGCGCGCCTCCCGCAAGAAAAACCACAAGGGTCGCCAGAATAACAGCCCGGCGCTTCATATCGTCTCCTGCGGGTTTCGAAACAATCCGAACCGCACGAATTCCAGGACATGCTCCTTCCGCTGCCTGAGGTGCGTGGCATCGAAGGGATTAATGCCTCGAAGCACTCGTGTGATCGGAGCACTGGAGAAATAGAACACGGTGACGCCTACCAGCGAGGCGGCCATTTGGCCCGGATCCACGCGGCGGAACTCTCCGCGCCGAATACCCTCGGCAACGATCCGGATCAAGGCGGCTCCCACCGGCAAGAGATACTTGCGCATCAGCCGCCGAAGCGGCCGCCCCCCCGCCATCATCACGTGCTGGAACAAGAAGGGATAGTAAGGACGGGCGCTGATGAAATCGAAATGCAAGCTCACAAAGCGCAGGACGGTGGAGCGCGCAGGGCCCGGGGCAGACAACACTTCCTGGGCGCGGCGGGAAAACTCCTTCATATGCTCCTCGAGCACGGCCGAGTAGAGACCCGCTTTGCTCTCGAAATAGTAATGCAGGAGGGCTTTGTTGACGCCCGCGGCGCGGGCGATCGCCTCCATACGGCCACCGGCGAGGCCCGCCGTCGCGAAGTTGTCTGCCGCCACGCGCAGAATCGCGGCGCGCGTTTCAGCGGCTCGCGCGTGGCGCAGGGCGTACCGGACCGGCTTGGTCTTCGCTCCGCGCATAATTAACTAACTAGACAGTTAATTATAACCCGGGGGCTTGGATTGTCAAGAGCAATCATCGGGCGGAGGGGTCATCAACCTTGGAGGGAGTAGCGGGTGCGGGTGCGGTCGCGGTGGCGCTCGAGGGCAAGCTCCACCAGGCGGTCCACCAGCCGGGGGTAAGCCACGCCGCTCGCCTCCCACAATTTAGGGTACATGCTGATGGGGGTAAAACCCGGGATGGTGTTGATCTCGTTCACCCAGACCTTCCCCGTTCGCCGGTCGAGGAGAAAATCGACGCGCCCCATACCGGCGCATTCCACCGCGCGAAAGGCGCGAATCGCGAAGGCGCGAACCTGTTTCGACTGGCGGGTAGTGAGCCTGGCCGGGATGATGAGTTCCGATCCTTCCTTGACGTACTTGGCCTCATAATCGTAGAACTCGTTGACCGGCACGACTTCCCCCGCGACCGAAGCTTCCGGCTTGTCGTTCCCAAGGACGGCACACTCGATTTCGCGCGCGTCCACGGCCAGCTCCACCACAATCTTGCGGTCGAAGGACGCGGCAAGGTCCATCGCGGGACCGAATTCCCTCAGTGCGCGTACCTTGGATATCCCCACCGATGACCCGAGGTTCGCCGGCTTGACGAAAAGCGGGAAGTCGATTTCTTTGCGGATTCGCCGCACCACACGCTCCGACCCTTGCTCCCACTCGCTGCGAAGCACTTGAACCCAAGGAACAACCGGCAAGCCCGCATCGCGGAACAGGCGCTTCATGGTGTCTTTGTCCATCCCTGCCGCGGAGCCCAGCACGCCCGCGCCCACGTAAGGGATTCCGGCGAGTTCGAGCAACCCCTGAACCGTTCCGTCTTCGCCGAATGTCCCGTGAAGGACCGGAAAGATGACGTCGATGGGGCCAGTGGATTCGTCCAGCTTGGAGTTCAGCGGAATCAACTGCGGGCCGTGCGGATCGACCGAGGGTGTCACGGGCAGGCCGCGCTCGAGGACAGCGGGGAGTAGCTCGCCGGCGGCCGATCCGACAAACCACTTCCCTTCGCGCGAAATGCCGATGGGCACAACCTCGTACTCTTCCGGGTCGAGCGCCTTGATGAGTGAGGTCGCCGAAGTAAGCGATACCTCGTGCTCACCCGAGCGGCCACCGAAAAGAATTCCCAGGCGGATCTTCTTTTTCACAGGATCTTCTTCCCCAAGGCGGAGCTGACCAGGCCCACGCCCAGGATGGCAGTCTTGTTGAGAATGTCGATTATGGGATTGATCTCCACCAAATCGAGCGCCAACATCTTCTTGGTGTCAGAAATCATTTCCATCGCCAGGTGCGCTTCGCGAAACGTGATTCCGCCGCGCACGGGAGTCCCCACGCCGGGCGCCTCGTCCGGGTCGACAACGTCCATATCGAAGGAAGTGAGAAAGCCGGCGGTATCGGCCGTGGCGATGGCAAGTGCTTTTTCCATGACAGTGCGCATGCCCTGCTCATCGATGGCGCGCATGGTGAAGATATGAATTCCCGACTCCCGCACCTGTCGTCGCTCGCGCGCGTCGAGGTCCCGCGCGCCGACCAGCACGCATTTCTGCGGCTTGAGCTTCGGCGAGTAGCCGAAGATCTTGGTGAGCGCGTCGGCGCCGAGGCCGAGAGAAGCCGCAAAAGGCATGCCGTGGACATTACCGCTTGGGCTGGAATCCGGAGTATTCATATCCGCGTGGGCGTCCAGCCAGAGGCAGCCGATGTCCTGGACACGGTCCTGGAAAAACTTCGCGGCTCCGGCCACTGTGCCAATCGCCACCGAATGGTCGCCCCCGAGCGAGAGGGGGAAATAACCGGCCTCGAGCGCTTGATAATTACGGTGCGCGACCTCCTGGCAGGTTTCCGCGATCTCGTTCAAATATTTCGCGTGGCGATCGCCGAAAGGCTGCATCTCCGGTATCTTGACGGGGATATTGCCGGAGTCCTCCACTTGGTGGCCGAGCGATTTGAGCGCCGCGTTGAGCCCGGCGGCGCGCACCGCCGACGGACCCATGTCGACGCCGCGGCGCCCTTGTCCGAGGTCGAGCGGAACCCCCAGGATTCGAATCTTCAGCATACGGACTCCCGATTCGCGTCTAAAGCTTATATCATAGCGCGGACATCGGTTTCTGGGTTCGCGGGCGGTCACCCAGGCAAAAAAGCTCCAGGAGGTGCACAACGATGAAAGACGTGTTAGATAGATTTCGTTCCGGAATCGAACGGGCCACGGGGAAGCTTGCGCGGATCGGCGAAGCGGAAAGCTCTGCCCCCATCGCGCCGGGCAAATGGTCTCGAAAGCAGATTCTCGGACACCTGATCGATTCCGCGTCGAACAATCATCAGCGCTTCGTTCGCGCGCAACTGGAGCCGCGACTGGAATTTCCCGGCTATGCGCAGGAGCTTTGGGTGAGCACGCAGAACTATCAGGAAGAAAGCTGGGGATACCTCGTCGCCTGTTGGGCCGGCCACAATCGTCACCTGCTCCACGTCATAGCTCAGATTCCGGCTGAAAAATTAGCCCACACTTGCGTAATCGGAGAAAGCGATCCGGTGACTTTAGAATTTCTGGTGAAGGACTACATGCGGCACCTAGAGCATCACCTTGACCAGATTATAGGGTAGCTGGTCAACTCTTGCCTCTTCAGGGCGTTAGGCGATACAGCATGCGCGGGAAAGGAATAGTCTCGCGAACGTGGTCGAGGCCGCAAATCCAGGCCACCACACGCTCGATGCCCATGCCGAAGCCCGCGTGCGGGACAGTACCGTAGCGGCGCAGATCAAGGTACCACTCGAACGCCTGGCGCGGGAGCTTGGCTTCTTCAATGCGCTTGAGGAGCAAATCGTAATCTGAGATTCGTTCGCCCCCGCCGATGATCTCACCGTAACCCTCCGGCGCAAGCATGTCCACGCACAGAGCCACCTCAGGCCGGCACGCATCGGGCTCCATGTAAAACGCTTTGATCGCACCCGGATAGCGGTGAACCAACACCGGCCGGTCAAAGTGTTCACCCAGGATCGTCTCATCCCCGCCGCCAAAATCTCCGCCCCACTCGATTTCGCTTCCATTCTCTTTCAGAATCATCACCGCCTCGTCGTAACTGATGCGGGGGAATGGCGTGGTGCAGTTCTCCAGGGGCGCAGTGTTGCGCTCGAGAACCGCAAGCTCGCCTCGTCGCCTTTCGAGCACACGCGTGACAACCGAAGCCACCAAGCCTTCGGCGAGGTCCATCGCGTCATCCAGATGCGCGAACGCCATCTCCGGCTCGATCATCCAGAACTCAGTCAGGTGGCGGCGAGTCTTGGATTTTTCCGCCCGAAAGGTCGGGCCGAAGCAGTAAGTTTTCCCCACTGCCATGGCGTTCGCCTCGTTATAGAGTTGGCCCGACTGAGTGAGATAAGCCTTCTCTTCAAAATATTCCACCTCAAAAAGGGAAGTCGTTCCCTCGCAGACGGCAGGCGTGAAGATGGGCGTATCCACCAGGGTGAAGCCTCGATCGTCCAAATAGTCGCGGCACGCCTTGATGATTTCGTGCCGGATGCCCAGGATGGCGCGCTGGCGCGACGAGCGGAGCCACAGATGCCGATGGTCCATCAAAAATTCGATGCCGTGATCCTTGGGCGTAATCGGGTAGGGCTGTTCGGAAGGAATCTGCTGGACCACTTCGAGGTCCGACACATCGAGCTCGATCCCCCCCGGTGCGCGCGCATCGGCGCGAACCGTGCCCGTCACGCGCACCGAGGACTCCTGCGTCAGGTTGCGGATCCGCTCGAAAATCTCCGGCGCAACGGCTTTCTTGACCACCACACCCTGGATGATCCCCGTCCCATCGCGGAAAAGAGGAAAGAGAAGCTTTCCGCTTTCGCGAAGGTTGAAGAGCCAGCCCTGCACTTGCACTTCCTGGCCCGCGTGCTGTGAGACGTGGCGAATTTCGACGACCGGGGGCAAGGATCGTCCCTCCTTAGCGGATTTCCTCGAATCTTTGGATGATCTGCCGGAGGCTTTCGAGCGCGGGAACTCCCTTGCCGGGTTCGTGCAATTCGAAGATCACCGGGAACTGGCCGTCCACGGATCGAAATACACGGACGGTCGAGTTCCAATTGATGTCTCCCTCGAATGGCAAAAGGTGGTTGTCCTTTTCCCGCAAGTTGTCGTGCACGTGCGTGGAAACGATTCGGTCACGCATGACCTGGAACGCTGGCACCACGCCGCCCGCCATGTGCGCGTGTCCGGTGTCAAAGCAAAGCTTCATGTCCTCCATGCGGCTGTAATGAATGAATTGCACAAGCCGCTCGGGTGAACTCACCTCGTTCGGGATGTTCTCCAGTAGGATTTGCGCGCCACGCTCTTTGGCAAAAATCTTCAAGTGCTCGATGGAGGTCATGGCGGCGTCGAACTTGGCGATGTCGTACTCCTCGTTGGCGACGCCGACGTGCAGCACCAAGTAGCGAAAAGGGAGAATTTCCGCTACCTCAATCGCCCGTTTGATCTCCTCCATGGATTCAATCCGTCTGTTGCGCTGCAGATGCGTAATGGAAATCGGAGGACTGCCCGAGCTCCCCCAGTCGAAATCCGCATACAGCGGCGCGTGGACCGAATGAAGTTTGAGCCCGTGATCCTCGAACCACTGTGCGACATCGCGTGCCTGATTCTTGTCTTGATAATCAAAGTGCTGGCGCGCGGCGAAGATTTCAATCGTGCGGAAGCCCGCGTGGGCTATCTGGTCCAACTGGTGAGAAGTCAGCCGCTCACCGACAAACAAATATGTCGAAAGTCCGAATTCCATCAGTATCCCGCCACCTTTCCCGACGTGCGCGGGTCGGCCCCACCGAACCGCCAGCCGCTTGCGGGATCCACGGCAATCGCTTCGCAGGCGCCCATGCGGTCGCAGTAGTGAATCTCGTAGCCGGCCTCTTCCAGCTTCATGATTGTATCCGCAGAAAACCCCCAGCGCTCAAGAACCAGCCGGTCCGGCATCCACTGGTGGTGAAACCGCGGTGAGGTGACCGCCTGGCGCACATCCATCTTGTACACCAAAACGTTAAGCATGACCTGCAGCACCGTGTTGATGATCGTGCCGCCGCCGGGACTTCCCAGGATCAGCCGAACCTGGCCGTCATGCAAGACGATCGTGGGTGTCATCGCGGAAAGCGGCCGCTTGCGGGGGGCGATGGCGTTGGCCTCACCTTGAATCAAGCCGTACATATTGGCCACGCCGGGTTTAGAAGTAAAGTCATCCATTTCGTTATTAAGGAGAAATCCGGCGCCCTTCACCGTCACGCCGCTCCCATACGCGCCGTTAAGAGTATACGTGTTGGCGACGGCGTTGCCCTCTCGATCGATCACCGAGTAGTGCGTTGTCTGCTCGGCCTCGAATCCCGCGGGCTT
>JACQNR010000201.1 GCA_016202975.1 Acidobacteriota bacterium | reverse complement strand
GGACTTCTTTGTAGAAAACTCCATGTATATTAGTTCCTATCTAATGTAATTTTAGCAGTAGAGCCTGTGAATGTGTGGAAAATCTGCAAACATCTTCAAAAAAAACAAGTTAGTCTAAATTAGCAACCAATTCTCACCTTGCTTTTTCAACATTTTCTGTGAAAGAAACCATCCCCCTACGGAGCCGCAGGATCTTCGAACCGCCAATTGTGACAAAAAGCGACCAAAGTTCAATTGAGACTATCAGTTAGCTTGTTGATAAGTCTGTTCAAATCTCGGTCCACCTTGCGCATTTCGCCAATCTTGGTGATCGAGTGTAATACCGTGGTGTGGTGCTTCCCCCCGAACTCGCGGCCAATCTGCGGCAGCGAGGCCGGAGTCATTTCCTTGGCAAGGTACATAGCAATCTGCCGGGGATATGCTACCGCACGACTGTTATTCTTGGCCTTCAACTGGGAAAGGTTGAGGTTGAATTCGCGGCAAACCACACGCTGGATGTTCCCTATTGAGATATGCCTCTCATCGGAGTCAACGAGGTTCTTCAGATGGTGCTGCGCCGTCGCCAAATTGATTTCATCACCCGTTAGTGAGGAGTAGGCAAGGATTCGGTTAAGGGCACCCTCCAGGTCACGAATGCTCGACTTGATACTCCCCGCGATGAATTGCGCGACGTTGTCGGGAATATGAACGCCTTGCGATTCCGCTTTCTTGGCGAGGATGGCCAGCTTGGTTTCGAGGTCTGGCGCCTGCAAGTCTGCCGTCAGCCCCCAGGCAAAGCGTGAGCGCAGACGGTCGACGAGTCCAGGGATTTCCTTGGGCGGGCAGTCGCTGGAAATCACGACCTGCTTTTGCGCTTCGTAGAGCGTGTTGAACGTGTGGAAGAACTCTTCCTGTGTTCGCTCCTTGCCGGCGATGAATTCAATGTCGTCAATCAGGAGGACATCGACATTACGGTACTTGTCACGGAAGGAAACCATGCGGTCATAACGGAGCGAGTTGATGACCTCATTGGTAAAGCGCTCGGAGGATACGTAGGCGAGCCGAACATCCTTGCGGTCTTTCTTGATAGCGTGCCCGACAGCCTGCATGAGGTGCGTCTTGCCCAGCCCCACGCCCCCGTAAAGGAACAGAGGGTTGTAAATCTTGGAAGGCGACTCGGCGACGGCGCGGGCCGCGGCGTGCGCGAACTGATTGCACGATCCGACCACAAACGTGTCGAACGTGTAGCGGGGATTGAGCTCGCGCTCCACCGATTCAAAATCCAGTTTCCCTTGCACAGCTTTCGGCTCCCCGTTGCCGGCCGCCTTGCGCTCCACGGGCTCTTCCATGACGTAGGATACAGCCTCGACTCCGCGCGCCAGCCGGCTGATCGCGGACTGAATCATGGCCCCGAAATGTTCCTGAATCCACTCCTGAAATTCGCGATTGGGGACGCGCACGAAAAGCGTGGTGCCCGCCACATGGCTGTAACGCGTCGGCCGCAGCCAAGTCTGGTAGGTCTGGAGATTAACCTCGCTCTTGAGGATGTTGAGGATTTCCTGCCAAACGTTCATGGCAATCTTCGATCGAGATCATTTCCGCGCCCGAGCTGGGACTGCGCCGCGGAATCGCCTGCATACAACCCTGCCGGCATCGGCCACGGGTGCTCGCACCGTTTTTTCGAGATGATCCTTCCGATGAAGGCGATAATGCCGCACGGAATTAATTGCTTGAAGGGCAAACTATAGCACAAACTCAAGATCAATCCAACCCCGGGTCATGGCAAAATCTTCGCGCCCACATTTTCGTGGCGTGAGTATAATCGCGAATCCGGTTTCGCACGGACGGACCTCCGCCCTGCCCGGTTCCGGTCAACGATGCCCCGCATTGTCGCCGTCATTCCCGCCCGGCTCGAATCGACGCGCTTGCCCCGCAAGCCGCTGCGCCCGATCGCGGGCCATCCGATGATCGCCTGGGTCTATCACCACGCGCGGCGCGCTCCATCCCTCGACCACGTTCTGATTGCCACTGATTCAAGCGAGATCGTGGACTACTGCCGCGAGGCCCGCATTCCCGTGGAGTTGACCTCCGCCGAGCATCGCTCCGGCACCGATCGCATCGTGGAAGTGATGGGCCGCGTGCCCGCCGAGATCTACGCCAACATCCAGGGAGATGAGCCGATGGTGACCGCTGAGCACATTGAACTTATGCTCGGCCCATTCCGCGAATCCGCGGACACGCAGGTTTCCACGCTCAAGGTGGGAATCAGCACCGAGGAAGCGCGCAATCCCAACAACGTGAAAGTGGTGACGGACCTCTCCGGCCGTGCCCTCTATTTTTCGCGCTCCCTCATCCCCCACGACCGCGAAAGCTCGGGGCAGGTTCAGTATTACAAGCATATGGGGCTCTACGCGTACTCAGCGGGCGCGCTCGCGAAATTTCGTACGCTCTCGCCCTCGACTCTCGAACGACATGAGAAGCTCGAGCAGTTGCGCCTGCTCGAAAATGGAGTCCCCATTCACGTCGTTGAAACCCGCGAGGACACGATCGGGGTCGATACCGAAGAGGATTTGAAGAAGGTTGATGAACTCTTCCGCCGCCAAGGATACAAACTGTAGAGCGGGTCTTTGACCCCGACGACGCGGCTCATAGAGCTGCGCCAAAGCGGGCCTTGAGCGGATCCTTCCCGGCGGGGCAAGCCCCGCCCCTACTTTTCTCCGAGGAAGTAACGGCAGCCCTTGGGACCCATCTTGGCGGAGTGGATAGTTTCAGCGGGAACGTCAAAGCGGTCGCCGGCGTAGTAGGTAAGCGTTCTGCCTTCCGATGTCACGGTCACTTCTCCATCCAGCACAATATGCGCGGTTACGGTGGGGTGCCTGTGCTCAGGGTAGTAGGCGCCGGGGCCGTCCTGCCACACGTAGGTGTGCGTAAAGCCCTCGGCACGTAGTTTCTTTTCCAGATCAGCGACGTTCATCGTGGCACCTCGACCGTCGTTTCATTCTATGCCGTCAGCGATTGATGCCCCACCATCTTTCATTTTGTTGCGTCCCGGAGCGCCAAACCTTAAGCTGGTTCTATACACCCCAAGGAGGAAAGCATGAACACGGAGCTGAACGGTAAAGTCGCGATCGTCACAGGTGGAACGCGGGGCATCGGGCACTCCATCGCAGCGGCGGTGCTCGCCGAGGGCGCGAAGGTTTTCATCTGCGGGCGGGACGCGGCGGTGCTCAAGTCGGCGCTCGACCACTTGGGTAAGGCCGCGATGGAACGGATCGCCGGCATCACCGCCGACATGCGCAAATATGATGATTGCCGCAAGGTGATTCACGCGGCTGCGGAGCGCTTCGGTGGGCTCGACATCCTGGTGAACAACGCTGGCATCGGCATTTTCAAACCCGTGGACGTGATGACTCCCGAGGAATGGAACTCCATCATCGAGACGAACCTATCCGGCGTATTTTACTGCTGCCACGAAGCGATTCCGCTCATGCGCAAGCGCGGCGGCGGATACATCTTCAACATCTCGAGCCTGGCGGGTGTGAACGCCTTCGCGGGGGGCAGCGCCTACAACGCCTCCAAGTTCGGTCTCAACGGCTTCAGCGAGGCGATGATGCAGGACATTCGCTACGACGGCATCCGCGTCAGCTACATCATGCCGGGAAGCGTGGACACGGACTTCACCGGCGCGCCCGGATCGAAATCGCGCGAAACCTGGAAACTCACGGGCGAAGACATCGCCAAGGCCGTCGTGGACCTCTACAAGTTTCCCAAGTCCTCGCTCGCCAGCCGTATCGAGATGAGGCCCGCACAGCCGCCGCGAAAAAAATAGCCGCAGCATAAGGTATCGCCGGTGCAGGGCACACACTGGTTCGCCCCGGCGCTTCCCAAACTCATGTAGAATAATTCTTCAGATCGGGCTGAAACTTTCCGCAGGAGAACGGCCCGCACTGGCGGGCTCGCATGTCGCATCTTCTCGATCAATTGAATACCCAGCAGCGCACCGCGGTCGAGCACAGCGAAGGTCCGGCATTGATTCTGGCCGGCGCGGGCAGCGGCAAGACGCGCGTCATCACCTATCGCATCGCGCACCTGATCGGGGCGAAGGGCATCCCGCCCGAAAGCATACTGGCGGTGACCTTCACCAACAAGGCCGCCGACCAGATGAAGGAACGTGTCGCGCACCTGCTGAGCGACTCCCTGGAAAGCTGGCCGCACATTTCGACCTTCCATTCCTTCTGCGTGCGCGTGCTGCGGCGGAACATCGAGGGAGCGCTCCCGGGTTACACGCGGGACTTTTCCATCTACGACGAGGACGACCAGGCGCGCCTCGTCAAGACCATCGTGAACGAACTGGGCTTGGGCGAGCAGGCCGCCTCGCCGCGCTCGCTGCTGGCGCGCATCAGCTACGCGAAGAACCGCGGTCTGGCGCCCCAGGACCTCTACCGGCAGGCGGCGGATGCCGCGACGGAAAAGCTCGCGACCGTCTTCGAGCGCTACGAGCGCAAGCTGCGCCAGGCGAACGCGCTCGACTTCGACGACTTGCTGCTCAAGACCGTCGAGCTCCTTTACGCCGCCAAAGACGTCTGCGAGCGATATAATCAGCGCTTCCGTTACGTGCTTGTGGACGAGTACCAGGACACGAGCCGCATCCAGTACCAATTGATCCGTCAACTGACGCTCATCCATCAAAATCTTTGCGTGGTCGGCGACGAAGACCAGTCGATCTACCGCTGGCGCGGCGCCGAGATCGAAAACATTCTCAATTTCGAAAGAGACTATCCCGGCGCGCGGCTGATTCGCCTGGAGCAGAACTACCGCTCCACCCAGGTGATCCTCGACGCAGCGACGGCCGTGGTCAGCCGCAACCGGGCGCGCAAGGGCAAGGTGCTCTGGACGGACCGCGCGGGCGGCGCGCGCGTCGGCCTCTACGAAGCGCAGAGCGCCGACGAAGAGGCTTTCTTTATTGCGGCAGAAATCCAGCGCACGCTGGCAGCCGATGGCGACGCGACCATCGCCGTGCTCTACCGCACCAATTCGCAATCGCGACTTTTCGAAGAAGCGCTGCGGCGCCTGACCATCGGCTACCGCGTCGTGGGCGGGTTCAGTTTTTACGAGCGCGCGGAAGTAAAGGACTTGCTCTCCTACGCGCGTCTGGCGACGAATTTGAGAGACTCGGCCGCGCTCCTTCGAGTGATCAACACGCCGGCGCGCGGCATTGGCGATACAACCGTCCAGTCACTTCAAGCATCGGCGCGCCGCGCGAACCTGTCACTCTGGGAGGCGCTCGAACAGGATCTCGCGGCCAAGCTGCTCCCCGCGCGATCGCTCCGCGTGCTCGAGAATTTCTACAACCTCGTCAGCGAACTCGCAGCCGCGCGCGGGCAAATGACCATGAGTGGCTTTTTTCGAGAAGTCCTGGAGCGGACGAACTATCTGGAAACGTTGCGCGCCGAGGGCACTCCGGAAGCTGAGAGCCGGATCGAGAACCTCCAGGAACTGGTGAACGCCGCGGCGGAGGCCGAAGATCGCGGCGAGACGCTGGCGGAATTCCTGGACCACGCCGCCCTGGTTTCGGCCGCCGACGATTTCGAGGAGCGCGCGCGCGTCACCCTGATGTCGCTGCACAGCGCCAAGGGGCTGGAGTTTTCGGTGGTCTTTCTCGCCGGCCTCGTGGAAGGACTCTTCCCCCACAAACTCTCCATGGATGACGACGCGGCACTCGAAGAGGAGAGGCGTCTCTGTTACGTCGGCATGACGCGGGCGCGCGATCGGTTGATCCTGACGCGCGGCGCTTCGCGGCGGTCGTTCGCGCGTGAGGACTACGAGACCTCGCCCCCTTCGCGCTTTCTGCGCGAAGTCCCCTCCGAACTCATCGAAACATTGAATCTTGCGATGACAGGTGTGAAACCGCGCACGACATGGGAGAATGCCGTGAGTTCGCGGGCGGATATTGAGCGTTTTCTCCGCGAGCGCCGGTCGAACGCCTGGAACCCGGGTAGTGCTTCGGCAGGAGCCGGGGAGACCACGCGCTCCACCAGCCGCTGGAAGCTCGGCTCACCGGTCCGCCATCCGAAATTCGGCCTGGGCACCATCCTCGGCTGCGAAGGAGAAGGTGAGGACAGCAAACTGACGGTCAGCTTTCCCGGCTACGGGAAAAAGAAGTTCGTCGAAAAGTTTGCGGCGCTGGAAAAGATTTGACCAGTATGATGTAGGTGGAGTAAGGAACCGTATGTCACTCTGATTTCCCGGTGAAGGAAAAAAGGAAAAATGGATACACGCAAGGTCAAAGACAGAGCAGAACGCAAGAAGCTGAAGCGTGCGGCGCGCAAGAAGCAGCCGCCCAAGCCCAAGCAGACCGAGCCGCGAGGCTCCCGCAAGCCCAAGGTGAAGAAGAGGGGTCCAGGCGCGCCGACCAAACGGTAAAGGAAAATGAAGATTGGGTGACTGAACGCTTGAGTGAATTGAAGAACCGAGACATTGAAAAAACATTCTTCAATCACCCAATCACCCAATCTTAATTTAAATGCCATCCCAGCTTTTTCGAACCAAGAGTATCGACCGGCTGCTCGAGGAAACCAGCGAGGAGGGGCATCGGCTCCGTAAGACGCTGGGGCCGTGGTCCCTTGCGGCGCTCGGCATTGGCGCGATTATCGGCACGGGCATTTTCATCCTCACCGGCACGGCGGCGGCGGGCGAAGACCTGATTGTGCCCTCGATCTGGAAGGCGCCGGTGCTTGACCTTCTGATTCACGGCACAAGCGCCATGGGGACGGCAGGACGGCCGGGCGCGGGGCCGGGGATCGCACTATCGTTTCTGATCGTCGCTCTGGTCTGCGCGCTCGCGGGGCTATGCTACGCGGAGCTTGCCTCAATGATCCCCGTCGCGGGAAGCGCCTACACCTACACGTACGCCACACTCGGCGAAATCGTCGCCTGGATCATCGGGTGGGATCTGATCCTGGAATACGCGGTCAGCAACATGGCCGTGGCAGTGGGATTCTCCGCATATATCGACAGCCTGCTGCGCAACCTGGGCATCAACCTGCCACGCGAGTTCATGGGGCCGATGTTTGTTTCCGGCCAGCGCACCGGCGCGTACTTCAACGTTCCAGGTTTCCTGATCGTCATGATCATCACGATGGTTCTGGTCATCGGCATTCGCGAGAGCGCCGGGGCCAACAACTTCATGGTCACCGTCAAGATCACGGCCATTCTGATTTTCGTATTCTTTGCGTCGCGTCACATCGTGACCTCCAACTGGAGCCCCTTCATGCCTAACGGCTGGCAGGGCGTGCTGACGGGCGGCGCGATCGTTTTCTTCACCTACATCGGCTTCGACTCCGTTTCCACAGCGGCGGAGGAGTGCCGCGACCCGCAACGCGACGTGCCCTTCGGCATCATCGCCTCGCTGGTGATTTGCGCGATTCTCTACGTTTCGGTGGCCGTGGTTCTGACCGGCATTCAGCACTGGCAGACGCTGCGCAATGCGGCTCCCGTCGCCAACGCGCTGGAAGCGATCGGCCTTCACCGCATCCAGCGCTGGGTCACGATCGGCGCGCTGACCGGCATGCTCAGTTCGCTGCTGGTCTTCCAACTCGGGCAGGCGCGCGTCTGGTTCGCGATGTCGCGGGACGGGTTGCTGCCCCGCGCTTTCTCGAGAGTGCACCCGCGCTTTCGTACCCCGCACGTCAGCACCATGGCTGCGGGCCTGTTCGTGGCGATTCCCGCGGGCATTTTCGACATCGGTACGCTCGCCGACCTTTCGAACATCGGAACGCTCTTTGCCTTTGTGCTGGTCGCCCTGGGGGTGATGGTATTGCGGCGGCGTCAGCCCGAACGCCACCGCGGTTTCCGCACGCCGTGGGTTCCCGTTATCCCCATCATGGCGATCCTCTGCTGCCTGACGTTGATGCTGAGCCTGCCCCTGGAGACCTGGGTACGGTTCTTCGTGTGGCTGGCGATCGGTCTGGTAATCTATTTTTCCTACAGCAAACGGCGCAGCGAATTCGGGAGCCAGGCACGACCCCCGGAGAAGTCGTAGCGCGGCTCTTTGTTGTGCGGGAGCACAAGGCGCTCCGCTACTATGCGCGCCTGAAAATCGGGTAGAATTGAACTTTCTTCCTGCTTGCGGGCCGATGCTTATGGGTTTTCCCTCTCGCCGATTTCGATCCGATTCGTTCCGGGCCAAACTCTCGACCTGCGCCTTGCTGGCATTAATCGTCGTCGCGATGGCGGAAGAGGGCCGTGCGTGGGGTCCCACCGCGCATCGAACCGTCAACAGCAGTGCGGTGGACACTCTGCCGCCCGAGATCCGGCATTTTTTCGAGGCCAACCGCCGCATCCTCGTCGAGCACGCGAACGATCCGGATGAGTGGATGAAAAAGGATCCTTACGAACGTAAGCGGCATTACCTGTATCTCGACAAGTACGGAATGTTCCCCTACCTCGACTTGCCGCATAGTTTCAAGGACGCAACTTTCAAGCACGGCACGCGGCGAATCAATCGCGATGGGCTTTTGCCGTGGCACGTGGGGGAATACAGTCTGCGCCTCACCAACGCCTTCAAGGAACAGAAATGGGAAGAAGCGAAGCTGGCAGCGGCGGCACTCGGGCATTACGTGGCCGACACGCGCGACCCGCTGAATACCACTTCGAATTATGATGGACAGCTCGTGGCTCAGTCGGGCCTGGAGGCGCGGTTCGGGGCGACACTCATTGACCGGTTTCAAGGCTTCATGATGATGCGCCCCGCTCCCGCCACCAAGATCGACGATCCCACGGAGTATGCCTTTCAGGCGGTGCTCGAATCGAACACCTGGGTCAACCAAATCCTCCTCGCCGACTGGCGCGCGCGTGAGGGTCTGAGCAGCTACAACGACGATTATTACGACCGGTTCCACGCGGCAGCCGGATACATCGCGGCGCGCGAGCTCAATAATGCCGCCCACGACGCGGGGTCTTACTGGTACACGGCCTGGCTCAACGCCGGCAGGCCGCCTCTTCCTGGGCGTTAGTTTCGCGCTATTTTTTCGGCAAGTAGGCAGGAAGCAGAAGGCAGGAAGAAATCCCTCGGGAACGTGACATTGGCGCAGCGACACCGGGAGAAAGCATCTCGCTAACCATCTCATCCCTCGAATCCTTCATCGCCCGCCTCCCCAAAGTTGAGCTCCATCTGCATCTGGAAGGCAGCCTCCGGCCGGAAACCTTGCGCGAGCTCGCCGAAGGCAAACGCCTGCTTCGCCGCGAAGTCACCAAATGGGTCAGCCAGCGGCACGCCGAACGCTTTCACTACGGCGACTTCAAGGGGTTTCTGAAATCGTTTGGCGTGGTCACGCTGCTGATCAAAACTCCCGAGGATTACGCGCTGATTACGACCCGCCTCTCGGAATGGCTGGCTTCGCAGAATGTGCGCTACGCCGAAGTGATTCTTTCCGCCGGAGTGCTGCTCTGGAAGAAGCAATCCGTGCAAGAGGTCTTTGACGCGGTCGAGCGTGCGGCCAGGGAAGCCCGAGCGCGCACCGGAGTGCGGCTCCAGTGGATCTTCGACGCCGTCCGTCAGTTCGGCGTCGAGCACGTGCGTGAAGTCCTGCGCTGGGCCATCACGTTTCGACCGCGCGGCGTGGTGGCTTTCGGCATCGGAGGGGACGAGGCGGGCGGCCCCGCGGAGTTATTTGTCGATATCTTTCGCGAAGCGCGCGAGGCGGGGCTGCGGCTCACGGCTCACGCCGGCGAAGCAGTGGGCCCCGAAAGCATTCGCAAGGCCGTCGAACTCCTCGGTGCCGAGCGCATCGGGCACGGGCTCACAGCGATTGGGGACCCAGATGTGATGGCGCTGCTGCGCGACCGGCGGATACCCCTGGAAGTCTGTCCGACAAGCAACCTGGCAACGGGTCTCGTGGCGCGCCTCGAAGACCATCCGCTCCCACGCTTTCTCGATGCGGGCCTGGTCGTCACACTCAACTCCGACGACCCGGCGATGTTTGGCACAAGTCTGCAACAGGAATTTGAGCGGTCGGCCCGGGCGTTTTCGCTTTCGCCAGAACAGATCGTTCAACTCTGCGAAAATGCCATCCTGGCTGCATTTCTTTCCGAGGCGGACAAGGCGCCGTTGCTCGAAGAGTTGCGCGGTGTCGCCGGGCTTCCCCGATAAGCGCACTCCATGCCCCTCCTTTTGTCACGCACTCAAGAAGCCGTTACAATGAAACTGATTACAGGCCCGCGTCCGCGCAGGCGGTTTCCCCGTGGGCCAAGCGGGCCTGTTAATCCGGGTCAACCGGCTGAGGAGTTAGGCAGTCCAAATCCATCGATTGAATTCACGTGAGACGTTGTCTTGCAATAACTCGAAACCTTCATCGGTGTGGCCGAATTGGTGACTGGACGTTTTTCTGTTATGAGCACCGGCAGCCGCGGTGGCTACTAAAGGCTTTGGGAATCCCCTTTGGTGTTTTGGCGGTCCTCGGCTCGCTCGCCTCGATACACTCTTGGGTGTGGCCGCGTCGGGAAAAGACAGATCAAACCGTAAAACTCATATTCAAAGATTCGTCATTGTTCACAGAAGAGAGGAAGGTGCGGGCCACACAGGAAATAAATGAACTCCATTCGTATCTAACTCGTTTAGGCTTTGCGTTGCCGAGAGAAACGCCGCCTTTCGGGACGACTGACCAGGGGGAGGGCACCATGGGGTTTGACGATTCCGGCGATGTATTGCGATCAGCAATATATTTACCTGCCGCTAAAATAGATGAACCAAGAAT
>JACQNR010000193.1 GCA_016202975.1 Acidobacteriota bacterium | reverse complement strand
TTGGTAACCGGCCACCGGCAGGTGGCCCCAGCAAGGCGGCGCCGCGTTAGCGACGCCGAATAGCCGCTTTGAGCGGCTCACAACCTAAAGCCCCCGGCTTTGCCGGGGGATACTTACTGTATATCCATGAGTAAAGGTTCTCCGTGCCGTGGTGTGGACATCGGACATCCAGGGGTCAAGATTAATCCTGATAATGAGGACGGCAATTTGTCCGGTCTGCGGGATGCAACAAGCCGCCTACCTAAATGATGCGGGCGTTGTGACATTTAACCTCCATCACGTTCCCCCGAGGCGACGCAAGGCGGTCGGGATGCGGTCCTTTCGAAGGCGATAGCCTCCTACCTTCGATTTCCTGCGAACAAGACTGGCGTCGGAGCCACATGACGACCGGGAGCGGGGCCGCTCCGCGGAAGGATGCACAAATTCCTCCTACCGCTGGCTTGACGCTCGGCTGAGCGCCGTGGTGATATACCGAATGTGCCATTCGATCCGAGAGAGCACTTCAACAGTTCCAGCACGCTCAGCTTCGCGCGGGCGTTATTCCACGCCGGAGAAGCAACAGAGCTCTTCGACAAGGGATTCGGTTTTGCCAGTGCCGTTACCGCTTACTACTCGCTTTTTCACCTCGGTCAGGCGCTGGTGCTTGCCGTCTGGGGCCGTGATCCGAAGGTTTCCATAGGGAGGACGCTTGGCGATCGGAAACAGGACTGGTTGCAGAAACAGGTGACAAGCGCGGGCGGTGGAGAGGTTTCGGATCCAGCCGAGCTTATAAAGCATGATGATGTGCCCCACTTTCTATACTCCGAACTCCCGTCAATTGGCCGTTCGCTTGGGACGAAAGGAGCTAAGGCAGGATTGAGGGACATGCGCGAGTTTGTGAGCTACGCGCCCCGCATGAAGCGTATCGCGGGAGTGATAACTTTATGGACGGGGTGTCAATACGACCCAAAGGAGTTTCGGCTTCTCTTGACGCGCCATTTGGGTCAAATGAACACCCATTTTGGCGAATCGGTTAGGTGGTTGGGCCGGAAGGGCTATGACGGCGTAAGGGGCACGATTCTGAGCGGCCCGTTTGTATTGCACGAGTTCAGGGGCGTGTGTGATTATCACCCGGAATCCGTCGCACGCCGGGCATGGTCCATTTATCGCCACGTTTGCGAGCAAGAGGGTGTCGATTGGCGCGTTTACAATCCCTCATCACACTTGTGGGTAACCGACGACCAAGCGGAACGACAACTATACGATAGCATAGTAGTGTCACTTGGCTAAACAGGACGATGGACCTGTTGCAGCCATCGGTTTTTAAGGTGTGCGATTAAGATGTCTGAAACCCAATCCCGACTTGCGGACAGAAACAAGATTGAGGGCGCGAAGAAAGGGTGGGCAGGGGGGCCCGCCCCTACGGTCTTTGTTGTAGCGGCGAGCTGCGCTCAGGATGACGGGCCGGCGATCATAGATCGCCGCTACAGTTGGGTGCCGGGCTGAAGCCCGGCGCTACACTGCGCCGCTACACTCCGTGGTGGTAGACATCCCAGCCCTTGTAGTTGGCGAGGGCGTCGTAGACGGCGGGGCCGTAATGGCTGCGGTTGACCGAGACGTGGTGCTCGTAGCCGTTCTTGCAGACGTACTGGAGAAGCGCCTGAAGGTTTGGCACGTGAATCGCGCCGTAGCCGCCGAAGCTGCGCAATTTGTCAGGAGTAATCTCGCCCTCGCCCGTATAGGCGCGCATCTTCCCGCTCAAATCGTCGGTGGAGACGCGGCAGTAGGTGAGCGGTCCCGCCTTGAGCTGCCCGACCATGGTTCCGAAGGTGTTTTCCTTGCCCACGGAGCCCGCGATGATTTCCTGGAAATCCATCTTCATCTCTTCGAAGAAGTGTTTGGGCAGGTTCGAGCAGTGGAAGATGACGCATTTGTCGGGGTCTTCGCCGTAGTTGTTGTTCCAATCGACGATGGCGCTCGGCTCACCGGAAGCGAGCTGCAGGATGTACATGGCCACCATGCCGACCATATCGGTCTCGCAGGCGCTGGGCAACAGGTTGTTGGACATCATGCTCATCAGCGTGCAGGGCACGACGCCGAAGAATTCCTCCATCGCCGTCCAGCACTGGATGGAAGTGCCGACGAGCCGGTTGGCGCTCATCCACTCGTCCACCACGACGCCGAACTTCGCCATCTTCATCAACGATGCGGCGGGGATGCCCTGCGTGGAAACGTACTTGGAAATCCCGTCCAGACGCACCTTCACTTTGTCGTCGTCATCCTTCATGCGCCCGATGTGACCGAAAACTTCCGAAAGGTCGAGGGTTTCGACCGAGATGCCATTGTTTTCGAGCAGCTTTTCGCTGTAGCGCACGGTGTTGAACGCCGTGGGCCGCGCGCCCAGCGCGCCAATGCGGACGTCTTTCAGTCCCTTGACGATGCGGCAGGTAGCTGCAAACGCGCTCAGGTCCGCTTTGAACGAGTCGGAGATGGGCGCAACCGTGTGCAGTTCGGTCAGCGTGAATCTGATGCCGTATTGCCACAGGTTGTTGGTCACCGAAATCTTTCCGCAGAAGCTGTCGCGGCGACTGCCCATCAGCATCTTGCCGGTCTCGTCGGGATAGGCCTGCACGAGGACGGGCACATCGAGGCCCGCCAAACGAATCGAATTCGCCACGCCGCGCTCGTCACCGAAATTGGGCAGGCTGACGATGATGCCGTCGATCTCGTCGCGATGTTTCTTGAAGAGATCCGCGCACTGATGTGCTTCGGCGAGTGTTTCCACGGCGCCAAATTTGGTCTTTTCGGGAGTCAGGCAGACGGTTTTGTAGCCTTGCTCCTGAAACACCCGCAAAATCTCCTCTCGGCCGTCGCGGGCGAGGACATCGGGGAAAAAGCCGCGATTTCCAATGATGACCCCAAAAGTAGTTGTGCCCATAGGAAGACCTCCTGCGAGTCCTTCTCGCTTCAAGAAGATGGCGGTTGAACCAGCGGGTCATGTTATCACGGCGGACCGCAGTTCAGCATAGCCTGCCGCGGGAGTGGGTCACTGCTTTCGGAGGCGGTCGAGCAGAAGGAATAGAACCATGCCAAACCCCGTATTGACCAGGACGCTTGCGGCGAAGTCGAGGAACTGGAAGGGCGGAGGTGGGTCAAGGAGCACGCGGTGAAGAAGCGCCAGAGTGAACCCATGGATCAGGACCAGCGAGGAGGTGAGGCCCAGCCGGGGAAAAAGGTCCTCAAGCTCAAACTTGACGCTGGCCGATGCAGCGAGGTAACCCGTGAGTGCCTTGGCCATGCCGAACAGGCCGATCAGGCCGCTAGCGAGCGCATCCTGGAGCAGCCCGATGGCCGTGCAGATTGCAATGGCCAAGATCTTGTTGCGGCGCACGATGGCGATGTATATCGCCACGAGAAGAGGGAAGTCAAAAAGCCGAGCTGAGGGAAGCCGCACCGGAAGGTATGTCTGCAGCACCAGCGCCAAAAAGACCGTCGCCCCCAGTGCCGCCGGATGCACGCGAAACGAGTCGACCGCGCGTTGGAGCGCCTTGGCCATGGCGAGCAAGATTATCAGATGGCTGCAGTGTTGGGTAGAGGCGGCCTGCTTGAGTGGTAGGCTGACATCACGCGGGCGGTGCGGCAGGGTCATTCAATGCCGCCAGGGTTGAAGCCAGGTCGGGGTACATCGGAATGACCTGATGAATCTGGGTCAGTTCCAGGACGTGCTTGACGTGGCCCTGAGCTCCCGCGACAAACAAGCGCCCCTGGGCATCTTCGATTGTGCCGGCCAACATCATCACCATGCGTATTCCAGCGCTATCCATGAATGTCAGAGGGGCCAGGTCCAGCACGAGTTTCCGGGATCCTTTTTTGATGAGTTCCTTCACCGCGTGCTCGACTTCTGCAAGCCGGTTGCCCAGGGTGAGCCTGCCGGTTAACTCCACCACCGTGATGCCGGGCTCGACCGTGTGTGTCGTGAACTGGACAGGCATGGCTGCTCTCCTCATTTATCCGCGGCGTACGGCTGAGAATCCCGCTGTTTCACAGCCGCCACTGAAAGAAACCCTTTACATGCCGTGCGATTCTGTCGTGGCCGACTGGCGCGCTGGCCAATGGCACATGTCGCAGGCGCAGGGGAATCTTAAGGCCTGTGGAAGAAGGCGTCACCTAGCCAAGCTGGCGGCTAGCGCCTCGTAGGAGGCCCCCCGGCTCTGCCGGGGTGGCAGTAGAAGTTTGACAAATCCGGAAG
>JACQNR010000212.1 GCA_016202975.1 Acidobacteriota bacterium | reverse complement strand
TACTGCGACAGGCGAACGCGCAATTCGAGCGCCAGGTCAGACGGGATCCGCCGCCGGGGCAGCGCGCGAAGCTCCGCCTGAATGGTTTGAAGCCTCTCCAGCTCACTTTGACATGAGTCACAATTACCCAGATGGTAACGGATGGATTTCAGCTCGGCCCGGTCGCAGTATCCATCGAGGTAACTTGTAAACATTCCTCGGATTTCGGTGCAATTCTCAAACATCGGATTTTCCCCAATGTCGTTGCAGTTTCCGCCGCAGGAGGTCGCGACCCCGAGTCAAACGGGATTTCACCGTTCCCTCGGATACACCCAAAAGTTCAGCGATCTCCTCGTAGGAGAGATCTTCGATTTCTCTAAGCACAACCACGGTGCGATAAGGCTGTGACAGGCTGGCGAGAGCCCTCCGCACGAGACGTTGTCGCTCGGAGCTTTCCGCGATTTCATACGGCGTATCCGGGTGCGCATGCGCTCGCGCCAGCAGTTCATCAGAGGACTCCAGAACTTGATCCAGTGAAAACGCTTCGCGCCATTTGCGACGGAGCCAGCCACGCCGGTGGTTGGAGGCTTCATTTACCGCAATCCGGTAAATCCACGTCCGCAAGCTGCTTTGCCCGTGGAAATAGCGAATCCCCCTGAACACCTTGAGAAAGACTTTTTGCGTAACGTCCGGCGCGTCGCTGCTGACCTCCAATATGTGCGTTACCAGGTTGTAGACCGGATTTTGATAGACGGCGAGCAGATAAGAGAAGGCGTACTCCGAGCCGGACTGGAGTTCGGTCACCAGCGCGGCTTCCAGACTGCCCACCGCCGTTCGTTCGATCGCCACGCTCACTGGTCGCGCGATCCCCATGATGAATCCAAAATAGCAGTTCCCAAACCCAAGTACAAGGCTGTCGCTTCTACCCGTCTATTAGATTCGACACCGGTGCCAAAAGGTTTGTTCCAGAAAAACGGGCTTTAGGGAATACGACCGGAGACCGGGCGGGAATCGTTTTCCGATTTCCGCCGCCTTCGTTGACAGGTAGTGTCCCAATTTGATGCCGGCAATAGGTATGTACCCCCTGGAAAAGCCGGAGGGCCTCGTACAATGCGCTAGTCCTGGTGTTGCGGAAGGAAACACAGAGCCACTCCGAAACTCTCCTCTTGACGGAGCAACTGGGAGCGGGGCCGGTGACTGCACTCCCATTCGTGCTGACAATTGGGTCGGTGGAGCGCTTTTTGAAGACCAGAGTTATCTCGGGCTGAATCCGAGTGAAGGCAGTAGCAGGGACAGGAAAATCACGGAAGATCCTGCTTAGCTAGAGCGCCCTTCTTTTGTATCCTGCGGGAACGGTGGCGACTTCGTTCGTAAATACATGTCGCCACAGCTTGTGTGCCCGGGTGGTTAGACGACTGTTCCTGTAATCCATACCCTGCTTCCCGGGGGGAACCCACCGACTCCCGCTGTCGCGCCAGCAGGAGGGGAACGGCGACTAGCACCCATTTCTTGCCCCGCCGCCGCGCGAACGCGCATATAGCGTTCTTCCTCGAACTCTTCGCTCCCAAACGAAATATAGTCTCCATTTGGGAATAGGTCTTTGTTTGCCCGTCAGAAACTCAAGGCTTTGTAAGTGACGTAGTGCTTAAGCCTTCCGTCCTGCCATTGACTGAGGAGGTCACAGATAAGAGCAGGATGTCCGCCGGACTCTAGCCTTCGCATGGTAAAGCCTCGCAACCGACTCCGTGAGGTGTCCACTGGCTGAGCCGGTCGGGAACACCCACCTCTACGCGGCGAGCCTTGCGCCTCATGCCGTTCCTTGATCCCTGAAATATGGCGGGCACCAAAGGCAACATTCGCCCGGCTGCTTTCGTATTGCCTTGAGCAACTTGTGCTAGCCCGTCAGGGCCGTTCAGGAGCAAGAGTTCCCGTCGGAACTGGTACGCTTCGCCTGGACGCATCCCTGTCCCCAGGAGGACCGTGGCAACACCCTTCCACGGCTGAGGGCTGGCGGCCAGAAGCCGCGAAGTTTCATCGTCCGTCAGGACGCGTTCTCGCTGGCGCTCAGCCGAACAGCGTACTGATCTCGCTGATGTTGATGAAGTTGGTTGCCGAGATGCCTTCGACGTATTCGAACGCCCGCCCCGAAGGCGTATTGGTGATCTTTTTGGTCCAGTCGATCCCCAACTGAGAGTACATGGTCGCCACGACGTCTTCCGTGTAGATGGAGCGCGGCTCGTTCCATTCCGGCTTGATAATCTTGTTCCCCTGTTCATCGGTGACACCGAAGGCCCGACCGCCCTTGACCCCCGCGCCCGCGAACAGCGCGGTCCCCGCCATGCGGTTGTGGTCGCGTCCCTTGTTGACGGTGAGATCGCCGCCTGTGCGCCCGAACTCGCCCATGACGACGATGAAGGTTTTCTCGAGCAGAGTTTTACCGTCGGCGCGCTTCGTCTTCGCAAGATCCGCCACCAGCGACGAAACTGCGTTATCGAGCTCGCTGCACAATGTATAATGGTTCACCTTCGCGTTTGCGTCGAACATATTCGTGTGCAGGTCCCAGTTGTTGTGCGCAATCGAGATGTACCGCGTACCGGCGTCGGCCTCGAGCATTCGATGAGCCAGGATGCAGGCGTCGCCCAACGCCGAGCTGCCGTAGCGCTTGCGATCGTCCTCTTGGAGCTTTAGCATCTCCGACAGGCGAGGCGACGACATCAGCCTGAAGGCGCTCTGGGCAAACGACTCGTACTGGCGTGAAAGCTGCCCGGAAGAACCGCCTCCCGTTGCTGCCTTTTCAATCTCCTGGAGACTCCCCCACCGACGCTGAAACGCTGTTTTCTCATCATCGGGAATGATCAAAGGCACGTCTCCCTTCAAATCCAGCGCCAGCGGCACGGCATAGTCCGGAAGGCAGCCTTCGCGGATCAGCAACCCGCCACCATAGTTCATGGCCACGAACGGCGGGAGGAAGTCCGCCGGTTTCCGCTTGTGATGGAACTCGTAAGCAATCACGGCACCGATGGACGGAATCTCTTTCTGGCGCGCCGGGCTGGGCGGGTGGCCGGCCTGAAGATAATACTGAGCGCGATTGTGCGCGCTCTCCCACGCCTCGATGCAACGCACGAATGCGATGCGATCGACCTGATCGGAAAGCCGCGGGAACAACCCATAAGGCAGAACCAGCCCGGGCTTGATAGTGCGAATATCGTACTTCGGAGGCGTCCAGCGGCCCTCCTTGATGTCGAACGTGTCCAGGTGACTGGCACCCCCGACCAGGAAGATGAAGATGCAGGAGTCGGCCTCCCCGCGCAGCTTGACCTTCTCCTCCGCTTGGACGTTGAGTGGCTGCACCATGGGCAGCAGATAAAAGCCCGAAACCGAGGCGAGCCCACGGCGCAGAAACAGCCGGCGACTCAAGATCGGCGTATTTGTCAAATCGATACTCATGGCAAGGCCCCTTCCTTTTGTTCCATCTTCCCTCAGCTGCCAGTTTCCAACTTCGAGCTTCTACTTTTCAATATCCCTGCCTCCAGACGCCTGTCTTCGGACTCTCGCCTCATGCTCTCAGTAATTCAGCAAGAACTCGGGCTTATTGATCAGGCTCCATGACAGGTCTTCGAGCCCGTGGGCGTGCTGCTGCTCGAGCATCTTCACGCCGATACCTTTCTCCGCCGAATTCGGCCAGCGGGATAGGAACGCGAGAAAAACTTCCTCCACGATTTCTTCGTTCGACAAAGGGGGCTCCTGGTTCAGGAGCTGGGCTAGGCGGCCATTTTTTTGGATCTTCACATGGTCCTTGACGAACCTGCTGTTGAGCAGCACGGAGGATTGCAGCATCGAGGCGGTGCGTGTCGCCTCGAGGTTGTCGCGGTTGCCCCTCCCAAGCAGAGTGAGCAATTGGTACAGGTGCTCTGTCTCCTTCCCACCGACGTCCTCCGGCGCGTAAGTCTGCATCACGTACTTCACTTTCTTCTCCCCCCCTGAAATGGGGATTTCGTCGAATGCTCCTGTTGCCTGGCTGATGGCGTCGGCAATCTGCTCGGCTGGGAGGCGGTGTACGAAGTGCCGAGCAAAGTAAGGCGCGTAGGAATCCTTCCACTCGCCCGGAAAGTTGGATGACAACTGGTAGGTGCTCGACTTCGTGATGGTGGCGATCAGGTGGCGCAGATCGAAGTGGTGTTCCTGGAAATCTCTAGCTAGCGCGTCGAGCAATTCGGGATAGCTGGGCTGGATCGTCCAAGGCGCGGGCGGCGGATTGCGGGGGTCTTGGCGGGCCAGATCGAACTCGAGCGGGGGATCGACAATACCGACGCCCATCAGCTCCGCCCAGATTAAGTTGGCAGTGGCGCGGGCGAACTGAGGATGTGTGGTCACCATGCGCGCGTAGGCCTCGCGCCAGGGCTCGCCTTGTCGCGGGCGCTCGCCCGTGAGCAGAAATTGCGGCTGGACATCTGCCTCATAGCGCGGCATTCGGGTCACACTGGGCCCGGTCACGTCGTAGCCCTTGCCGTCCTCGAAAGACCCCAATTCGTTTGCGATGCTGTATGGGCGAGCGATGCGCAGCTTGCTGAAGAACGCCGCCTGCTGCCAAACGCGCTGGCGATCGATTCCCGTCAAGTGCAGGTTGATCTTTTCCAAGTGGTCCTTGCCGTTGTGGCAGGAAACGCACTCCAGGTTCACACCGAGGAACAGCTTACTGGTGGTGATGGCGATTTCGTCGTACGTGTCTTCGGCGTTGATGGTGAGCCCATCGGGTGAAACCACGTGGTCACGGATCAGAAAGTTGGCGGGGCCATCGAGCCAGTTGGACCGCGCCTTCGCCGTCAGCATCTCGCGCACGACCTCGTTGTAAGGAACGTTATCGAGCAGGACGAGATAGAGATAATCACGCCAAAGATTCGTGCCGCGGAGGAGGCCAGTGACTCGGAAGAGGTCACCGAAGAAATACGCCCAGCGGTCGAGGAACGGGGTTTCGAGCTTGGCGATTTGGCCGTTCAGGGGCGTGGCCATGAACTCGTCAATCAGCTTGTCGCGCTTGTCCGGATCCTTGTCCGCCACGAATTTGCGGATTCTTTCGGGCTCCGGTAGTCGGCCTGTGAGGTCAAGGTAGATGCGCCGCAGGAATTCGGTGTCGGTAGCGACACCGGCGTGCGGGATGCGGTCGCGCTTCATCCGGCCGAAAACCATTTCGTCAATGAAATTGTGAATGGGGACTGGTTGCAAACCGGGCTGCGCGATCTTCTGCGCGATCTGCGGCTCGACTGCCTTGGCGCCCGCGCGCTTCTCGACCTCGGGATGGTTCGACGGAAGCTGCGGGGCGGCTGAGAATCGAGGGGCAGCCAGCAAGGCAAGGCAAATCATCCCGCAACCTATTCGCGTGCTATGGAGGTGCATCATTGTCCTCCAAAATGACAGGATCACACTTATGGGTCCGCCGGCCGCAAACCCCGTTTCTGGTGCACTCATAATATGAGTTCCGGGGTCGGTGACCAGCCCCAGAAAACTGTACGCAGGAGAAACTAAAGAATCCCAGCCCTGAGATAGGTCCTAGACACTTTCACACAAACAATATGTCACTTATCTTACCTAGATCATAGGACTAAACGATTAAACCATATTTTGTCTTATGAGTAAAGAGTTTTTCAGATTTTGTAAAATTGGTCTCCTGAGTGGCCCCTAGCCGAATTAGGGATTCAATCAGAATTTCCTTTCTCGCATCCTAAGTGCCAGCGGTATACACCCCGCCGGCTCGGTCGGAAGCACCACTCTGCAGTCCAGACACCAGCGAGCGATCCGGCAGCGGGCGGCACCTTCCGGATGCACCCAACCGGCAGACGGTTAAGGCCCGCCGGCCCTCCGCAGGAAGCCTGGACCGCATACGGGGAGACACCGTCATACCCCCAATTGCCACTTCCCGGAAACTATCCCACAGGCATGAGCTCGACGGGCAGGGATTCCAAGACTCTTCAGTTCATCGAGCTTTCGCGCCGCGGCGTGAAAGGTGCCTTCGGGAGTGAAGGTCCCAAGGTGGATCTCGTAGAGGATGTGCTCTTCTAAAGGCGGTCCGGACCAGCCGTGGTCTATCCAGTTGAAAAGCGGGTTTGAGATTTCTGACGGGCCATGAACGCCCAGTGGCTGGAATCGCGAGGCGGGATCAGGCCGTTCCTTTTTTCCGTCCAAACTGTAGTAGTACCTGCCTCCCGGAGCGAGATCCTCTTCAACTCCCTGGTGATAGCCGCGAGCCTCTCTATCGAGGGGCACGTTTCGCTCCTACGGAGCGACGACACGCACCGCGACACACTCCGAGCATGGAGTCCAAACCACAAAGCAGCAGTGATGATCCGTTAAAGCAGTTGCGCCGAGCTCTGTGATCACGCGGCCTGTCCTCCACACTTAAAGACGATGACGGCAAGGGGGGGCAGGCTCAGATTCAGCGACCAGGGTCGGCCGTGCGCGGGGACGGGTACAGCTTCCACGCCGCCGGAATTTCCCCATCCACTTCCTCCATAGATGGGAGCGTCGCTATTCAATATTTCCCTCCAAACACCGCCATTCGGCACTCCCACGAGGTAATTGGCACGGGGGACAGGCGTGAAATTGCACGCAACGAGGACCACGTCCGAAGAACCTCTCGCCCGGCGCAGGAAGACGATGACGCTGTTGTCGGCGTCGTTGCAGTCAATCCAATCGAAGCCCGCCGGGTCAAGGTCGAGTTCGTGCAAGGCGGCTTCCTGCCTGTAAGTGCGGTTCAAATCCTCGACCCACTTCTGAATTCCCTGGTGAGGTTGGTACTCCAGCAGATGCCAGTCGACACTGCCCTCGTGCGACCATTCACTCCATTGGCCAATTTCGCCGCCCTGAAAAAGGAGTTTCTTCGCAGGCTGGGTGAACATGTAGCCGAGCATCAATCGAAGGTTCGCGAATTTCTGCCAGTCATCGCCCGGCATCTTTCCGAGCAACGAGCCCTTCCCGTGGACGACCTCGTCGTGCGACAAAGGCAAGGTGAAATTCTCCGTAAAGGCGTAAAGCATCCGGAATGTGAGCTGGTTCTGATGGTACTTGCGGTGGACGGGATCCTGCCGCATGTACTCCAGCGTGTCGTGCATCCAACCCATGTCCCATTTCATGCCGAAGCCCAGCCCTCCAACATAGGTCGGGCGCGAAACCATGGGCCAGGAGGTGGATTCCTCCGCGACAGTCTGAACGTCGGGATAATTCCTGTAGACCTCCTCGTTGAGCTTTCGCAGAAACTGGATGGCGTAAAGGTTTTCCCTGCCCCCGTACTCGTTCGGAATCCATTCGCCTTCGCGCCGCGAGTAGTCCAGATAAAGTATGGAGGCCACGGCGTCGACGCGCAAACCGTCGGCGTGATATGCGTCCAGCCAGAAGATCGCGCTGCTCAGCAGGTAACTCCGCACCTCATGCCGGTTGTAATTGAACGTAAACGTCGCCCAGTCGGGCTGGATGCGCTGGCGAGGGTCGGCGTGCTCGTAAAGGTGCGTCCCGTCGAAGTATGCCAGGCCGTGTTCGTCGCTGGGGAAGTGCGAGGGCACCCAGTCGAGGATCACGCCAATTCCGCGGCGGTGAAGGTGGTCGATCATGCCCATCAAATCCTGCGGCGTCCCGTATCGGCTGGTGGGCGAGAAGTATCCGGTCATCTGGTACCCCCATGAGCCGTAAAAGGGGTGTTCCATCAGGGGCAGGAACTCCACGTGTGTGAAGCCCATACGCAGAACGTAGTCGGCCAGTCTTGGGGCCATTTCGCGGTAGGTGAGCGATCGATTGCCCTCCTCCGGCACGCGCGCCCACGAGCCGAAATGGATTTCGTAGATGCTGATGGGGCTGCTCGAGGCGTTGTGCCTCCCGCGCTGATCCATCCACTCACTGTCGCCCCATTTGTAATCGAGATCCCAGACGACCGAGGCCGTTTGCGGTGGCACCTGATTGAAAAAAGCGAAGGGATCAGATTTGTCCACGCGGTAGCCAAGATGGCGTGACGCGACGAAGTACTTGTACTGCGTGCCCGCGCCCACTCCCGGGATGAAACCCTCCCAGATTCCTGACCCTCCTCGCGAGTGCAGAGGATGGCTGCTCTTGTTCCAGCCGTTGAATTCGCCCATGACACACACTCGCTCGGCATCGGGCGCCCAGACTCCGAATAGGGTCCCCTTGACCCCATCCGCCTCCATCGGATGCGCACCCAGCTTCTGGTAAAGGTGGGCGTGATTGCCCTCATTGAAAAGGTGCAAGTCATAATCGGTCAAAAGCGACACGTCGTAGTGCACGTTCACACCCTCTCATTATCCTGGCACTGAGGCGCCGGGACATTTTTTTCAATTTCAGGAAATTGTTGCTGGCGTACGGAGTTTGTTTGCCTCCCGCGGGAGGCCCAAAACTTCGGAACCAGTGGAGAATCATTCGTGGGGTTAGTGGAATTTCCCATCAGATTGGCAGTTCTGCCGGAGTGCTGTGTACCTATTGTGCACACGTTTCCTCACTGACCTCCCCGAGATTTTGTACCATCCGCAGTGAGAAAGCTTACATCACGTGGGCGGTTGCGCGGTCTGGATTTTTCGTAGCTCCTTCAGATTGTGTTTTCGGCTCCTTCAGGGCCTGTCAGGTCGCGGCTCCCCGCGACCTGACAGGAGAATTCGTTGGGCGTCCTCTCCCCCAAGAGCCCGGCGAGGACGGCTCTCCTTGTACTGCCGCCTCCCTGGTTCAATAATCTCTCTGGCTTCGCTCTGCGTCATGAATCAACGGGCATTCAGGCACTCCTGCCGAAATGTGCCGTTGAATGACTCGGCATGGGCGTTGTCGGTCGGATTGCCCGCCCGCGAGAAGTCGGTCCCCACACCATCCTGATAGCCCTCAAGTCCATGGCCGGTCTCGAGAAGTCTTAACCATTATCACGAAACAGCACCTTCGGTACCCCCCGCTGCACCTGGATTCGGTTCAACTCCTTCACGACGTCTTCCCCGTTCAGAAAAGAGGGATAGGGAGGAAGGGATGAAGAAGGTTGGCGCTCTGGTGGCCGCGCGGGCGATGGTGGTGACCGTCAGTGGCTGGAGCCAGTCGCTAAAGCCCGCCTCGAGGCTGGTTGTCGCT
>JACQNR010000194.1 GCA_016202975.1 Acidobacteriota bacterium | reverse complement strand
GAAGCGTCGCAGTTGAGAGAATTCGCCGAGCGCTATACCGCGGCGTGGTGCAGCCAGGACTCCGCGCGCGTGGCCGAGTTCTTTGCCCCGAACGGCTCGCTCCGCGTGAATGATGCCACGCCTGCGGTGGGGCGGGCTGCAATTCGCGAAGTCGCGCAAGGTTTCATGAGCATGTTTCCCGATCTGAAGATCTAGATGGACGACCTCGTCGTTAAGGGCGACCGCGCCTTTTACCATTGGAGGCTCACCGGGACCAACACCGGTCCGGGGGGAACTGGCCAACGGGTTCGCATCAGCGGGTACGAGGAATGGCAGATGGGCGACGACGGGCTGATTGCCCGGTCACTCGGTCACTTCGACAGTGCAGAGTATCAGCGGCAACTCGAATAGGGCGACTACGGAACCTGTCGCGCCGGAAACCAATGGCGGGTCCGATTGCAGATGCCACAGACCGAAAGCATTACGGGCACCTCGATGAGGACGCCGACAACGGTTGCCAGGGCAGCGCCGGATCCCGGGCCGAAGAGCGCAATCGCCGTCGCTACGGCAAGCTCAAAGAAATTGCTGGCGCCGATCAGCGCGCCGGGAGCCGCCACCGAGTACTCTACTTTCAACAGCCGCATCAGCCCATACGTGACGGACGAATTGAAGTACACCTGGATAAGAATTGGAACAGCGATAAGAAGCACATGGACGAACTTCGCCGTGATGTTGTCGGCCTGAAAAGCGAAAATCAACACGAGTGTTGCCAGCAACGCAAGAATGGTGACGGGCGCGGTCTTTGGCAAAAGCGTCTGCTGGAACCAATCCTTCCCCCGTTGGCGGATGAGCCAGGTACGCAAGATCGTTCCCGCCGCTAGAGGAATCACAATAAAGGTGATCACCGAATACAAGAGGACAATGAACGGAACGGAGAGAGAGGAAGCGCCGCTTACCAGAAACCGGACGATTGGGGCGAAGAGAAAAAGCATAATGAGATCGTTGACCGACACCTGGACCAGTGTGTATGCGGGATCGCCATCCGTAAGGTAGCTCCAAACGAAAACCATTGCGGTGCAGGGCGCGGCGGCAAGGATGATGCAGCCCGCGATGTACTGGTCGGCATCAGCTGCCATTACCCAGGGGGTGAACACATGCCGGAAGAATATCCAGGCGACCAGGGTCATCGAGAAAGGTTTTACCAGCCAGTTCACAATCAGGGTAATGAGGAGTCCCCGGGGCCTCTTCCCCACGTTGCGGATGGAGGTGAAATCGACCTTCATCATCATGGGAGTGATCATCAGCCAGATGAGAATCGCGATGGGGACATTGATCTGGCTTCCTTTGCCAAATTCCAGACGCCGGAGAGTATCCGTCAGTCCGGGGATCAGCTTGCCCAGCACTATGCCTGCAAGCATGCAGGCGCCGACCCACACGCTCAGGTAGCGTTCAAAATAGCTCAACTTCTTGCGTGTGGCCTCAACCGCGTATGTCATCGTTTCCACCCTTCGTTGCGGGGCGCGAGATTGGCCTGTCCTTAGACGAGCGCATTCGCGATCCAGGTAGTCACTTCGGCGGGCGTAGGGATACGTCCGGCGCAGACCACCTTCTCGTTGATAACCAGCCCGGGGGTTGCCAGTATCCGGTACTTCGCGATCTCCGGCATATCCGTAACTTTCTCGATTAGCGCTTCCTCCCCCAAATACTTGACCGCCTGCTGTGCCAGTTGTTCCACCTTGAGGCAATTCGAGCAGCCGGGGCCAAGCACTTTGATGGACAACATTTCAACCTCCATGCTTTATGACCAAGTCCTTGCGCTACTTCTCATTCAACAATCTCGATCTCCGGTTCGATGAGAATTCTGGATTTGACGGAGTTCGCCACGAGGCTGTATTTTTCCGCCGACTCGAGCGCGCGCCGCACGCGCTTTTCGGCTGAAGCTCGCTCCGTATTGCTGGCACGCAGGACAATTCTTGGACGCAGCGTCACCGCGGTGAAGGTCTCGGTTCGATCCAGTTCGATGAGTTTTGTACCCTCTGCCTCGCAGCTGTAAGAGACCAAGCCGAGTTTGAATCGCTCCGCCGTCCAGAGGAACATCATCATGATGCAAGTGTTGACAGCGGCCACGAAGCTATCCTCCGGGGTCAGGACGCCGGGGTGCCCATGCGCGTCGGGCGGGGCGGAGAAGTCCATCTCCGGCCCGTTGCCCATCTGGATATGGCCCCAGTGCTCGCCTTTCCATGTCACGGTCGTGTGGTAAGTGGCCGTCCGAGGCATCAGTGGCCCTCGCGGCAGAAGGTCTCGTATTCCTTCAAAACGGCCTCGGCGCAGGCTGCGTCCTCTTCTGCCCGGATCGAATTGTAAATTTTCACCGCCTGAAGCAGCTCTGATTTGGTCTGGTCGCTGGGAGGTTTTCCTGCCTCACGCAACTCCGCGAAAATCAGCGGGAGCCCGACGAGTGCGACCTCGTGGCCCGCGAATTGCACCTTTCCAACCGGAATGCTGGAAGCGCAGGAGCAGGGAACTGAGATTTGCGGGAAGCTTTCCTGCGGCGGCGAGTCCACGCGGCGCTTTTCGCTTCGGCGATCCCACTTGCGGTCAAGCAACTCATCCACGTGCCGCGCCACTTGATCGGCGGTCTCGCTCACCACTTGCATTCCCGCCGTATTCAGGTGCCGCGCGCTGCCCAGCCCGGCAGATGCCGCGACCCCGCCGTTTCTTACCACGATGCTGACCGCCGGCCTGCCGCTGTACATCTCCGTGCCTCGCGCCGCGCAGCGTTTTTCGCAGCCGTCCACCGCAATGGTGGGATAGAAGCGGGCGAAGGCGCGGTCCGCCTCGCCCCCCGCGAGGAAGAGTGGCAGGCAGATCGTGACCGTTTTGTGTGGTCGCAGAGACTCGAGCACCCGAAGCGCTGCGAGCCGCGTCACCGTGCCTTCAGGGAGTTCTTCCCCTGAGCAGGCAATGATGCCAACCTTCCTTTTGGGAAGCTCAGGCATGGTTAGCGCCTCCCCTCATGTCGTGAACCAAATTCCTCACTTCCTCGGCCAGGGCTTCCGCCAACTTGCGCCCATTTTCGTCGAGCTCTGCGATGCCCGACGGTTTTAGTTCCCGATGACGGCGAAACACGTCAAGAACCTGTAGCTCATGCGAAACAGCGCCGCCCTGCTCGCGCACCACATTGGCCGCACAAGAAAGTTTGCAGCCGTCGATGGTGATGGCCCTGGCCCCTAACAACGTGACTCGTGTTTCATCCTCGCCCAAAACCAGCAGGGCGAGAGGGAGCAGCTTCGTCTCGCTCGGGCAAAGATCCTCGGTCACTGCATAGGCCCCTTCGCGCGCCACGGTACCAAAGGTCTTGCCAATGCCGCTGCAGGGGATGATGAGGATACGTTCGTCCATCACTTCAGCTCCGATTCGGCCAGTTCCTTGACCAGCTTGGCGTATGCCGTCTCATCGAGCAGGCTCTGACAGTCTCGTTCCCAATCGCCCAGTTCGACAACCGCCAGCCAACCCTTCCCGTACGGGTCCTGATTGATTAATTCCGGAGCGTCCGGTAGGGAGGCATTGACCGCGACAATGACTCCCCGGAGCGGAGAGGGGAGGCTTTCATTGACCTTGACGGTTTCGATTTCGGCAAACTCGTCTCCCGGTTGGAGTTTTGTTCCTATCGCTTTGGTCTTCGAGAATGCGATATCGCCGTTGCGCTGCTGGGCATAATCCGACAGGCCCAAACGGGCGCGGCCGCCTTCGCGCGCCACCCAAACCCCCGCGTCGGTGTAGAGCAAACCCTTTGGAACAACGAAGGTGAACTTGTTGACGGTCACTCGGAGCGGCTCTTCGGGCATCATTCCTCCTTTCGAGCGGAGTGGTTAGGGCCGTACGCCTCCACTCGGCACGATCCCTGCTCCAAGGCTTCCTTCAGCCGGGCGACGTCCGCCTGCATCACCTCATCGTTCGGGCAGCATTGGGCCAGCAGCTGATATAGAGCAATGATCTGTGGATTGTCCGGCGGTGCGAGCGAATAGATCATCCGCGTCCCGTTGCGAGAGTCCAAGACCAGACCTGCGTGACGCAGGGCTGCCAGGTGCCGGGAGACTGTGGGCTGAGGAATGCCGAGCACAGCTTGCAGGTCGCAGACACAAATACTGCCCAACCGCAAGAGGTTCAGCAGCCGCAGCCGCGTGGGCTCCCCAGCCGCCTTGAGGATTTCATCGAGTGGAACCGCCGCCGTAGCTTTCATTCGCTTAATCGCATAAGCACATAAACAGCCATTCCGCCCTAGTTTTCGGAATGCATTGCAATGTATTGAATTCACGGAAGTTGCGTGGGAATTGAGCCAGGCGATGCGTGCTTGCCAGGCATTTCACCGGTCTGATGGCGTGGCGTTGGGCGAAATCACCCCTTAACTCTGTCCATTTTGACGCACCACGATAGGTTGCGTTAATGTGGTTCCGGAAAGAGTAGAGCCACGGCGCGAGTCCTGTGCTGTGGGTTGGTGATGGCCGTCCTTTTATTCCACCAGGTCACGAATCCGTGAAACATACAACATGACGAGGATCCCGGCTAAATGGGTTTACTGCGCAATTGGCGGGTCGTCGAGTGTGGCGCTGCGGTCTTCGCTTGTTTGCCGAATTATTCCTGTTTCATCGCATAAGTAGCTGATCGTGCCCGTCCTGCCGAACTCGAGTGGTCTTGCCGTAATCTTGAAACTTTGGACGCCTGGCACGCAGCCCGCAGGCGGCGTTGGCACGTGGGGACCGGGCCAGTATCCAAAAACATAACCGGACTTCTGCCGAGTGACCATCGAAGCCTCGATCAGGCTTGCTGCATTGCAGCCGGTTGATGTGCCTGTGCGAGGTGGCCCCAGGAGATTCCGATGGGCCGGGAAACCATTGCGGTAGGTCTCTCGGTATTTGGAAGCCGCTGCATGGATGGAGCGGAGCGAGTAAACCACTGAGGCCTGCTCGGAGTGATAGCGGCTGGCCACCCAACCGGGAAGCACAAATGCGGATATGCACACCATCAAAAAAACGAAAACCAAGCCATAAACCAGGCTCCAGATGGGAATTCTCCCCTGGCGGGACTCTTCAGGGGTGCTGTAATACGCTCCGAAGCCGCTGACTATCAGTGGCAATTGCGACCCTGCAAAAAGATTGAAGTACGCACGTACCCAATGCCAGTCAGGGCTGAATTTGAGGAACAAACCTGCCGCTAGACCAACCACCAAAGCTGGGGGCCCGATGGTCACCGCCGTGGCCAGAGCTTCGGCCCGCTTCCGACCACGGAGGAGCAAGGCAATCCCCAGGTAAGCCAACCACAGCGGAGATAGCAGGAGCAAAGAGAATAGGCCGTCCATATGCTCAGTAATCGCTATCAGGACGAACGGTTCCACAATGAACAGGAGTGACGCCAGGGAAAGAACGCGGACCGCTCGAATCCAGTTTGAGTCAGAGGTCGTCGAAGGCACGGTCGCCTCAGGCGGGATCTCCATGGTTTGTCACCGCCCTGGCGATTGCCATTGGCGGGCTGTCGAGCCAGGGGCCCCGCGTATGCTATGCTGCGGCCCCAGGCAAGTCAATCCGCGCGTGTAGCCACGGCACGCGCCTGATTCCTTTCTGCGACTGGGTGCTCGCGGCCCTAAGAACCCCGAGCATCGAATTTCTTGTCTCCTGCCGCGTGCCTGCTGCATACTGCCTTCTGCCTACTTCTTCTGGAGTGAAAGAGGATGCCGGACAAAACAGACGTGCTGGTAGTGGGCGCCGGGCCGACGGGCCTGGCGGTGGCGATTAACGCGCAGCGCGCGAAGCTGAGCGCGCTGGTGATCGAAAAGGGCTGCCTAGTCAACTCGCTTTTCAATTATCCGGCGGGGATGACGTTTTTCACCACGCGCGAGCGGCTCGAAATCGGCGACATACCGTTCTCCAGTGTAAACCTCAAGCCCACGCGCACCGAAGCGCTCGAATACTATCGCCGCGTGGCGGAGCATTATCGCCTTTCGATTCACTTCTTCGAGCGCGTGCTGGGTATCGAAGGCGGGGACGGCGACTTTCGCGTGCGGACGGAAACAAGAAGCGGAGAAGGGAAGAGCTACCCAACGGGCAAGGTAGTGATGGCGACGGGCTATTACGACCTGCCGGTGCTGATGGGGATTCCCGGCGAAGACTTGAGCAAAGTTTCACACTACTATTCCGAAGCGCACCAGTTCTGCGGTCAGAAAGTGGCGGTGATTGGCGCGGCGAATTCAGCGGCGGTGGCGGCGCTCGACCTGGCGCGGCACGGCGCCGAGGTCGCGATGATCGTGCGCGAGGCGGAGCTGAGCCGCCATATCAAGTACTGGATT
>JACQNR010000190.1 GCA_016202975.1 Acidobacteriota bacterium | reverse complement strand
GTCTCGCGCGTGGGCGGCAACGCGCAGATCAAGGCGATGAAGCAGATCGCCGGCACGCTCCGCCTCGAGCTGGCGCAGTTTCGTGAGCTGGCCGCGTTCGCCCAGTTTGGCAGCGACCTTGATAAAACCACCCAGGCACAGCTCAATCGCGGACGCCGCTTGACGGAAATTCTGAAGCAGAACCAATACGTTCCGCTTCCGGTGGAAAAGCAGATCGTGACCATTTTTGCGGGCACCAATGGCTATCTGGACGATTTAGAAATCAGTGACTGCCTGGCGTTTGAGAAGGGGCTCTATGAGTTCATGGACCACTCCTACCCCAACGTAGGCAGGCAGATCGTGGAAAAGAAGCAACTCGACGAAGCGCTGCGCGCCGATGTGAAGAAGATGCTCGACGAATTTAAGGCCAAGTTCATCGCGGACCGGAAGAAAGCGGCCGCGTAGTCACGGCTGAATACGGAATATGCCGACACTCCTCGACATTCGACGGCGCATCCGCTCGGTGAAGAACACGCAGCAAATCACCCGGGCGATGAAGATGGTGGCCGCGGCGCGACTGCGGCGGGCGCAGGAGCGCGTGTTTAATGCCCGGCCGTATGCCCGCCAGATGTTGGAACTGCTCTCCAGTCTCGCGGCGCGGACGGAGCAGAGGGATCATCCGCTGCTCGCCGTCAGGCCGGTCGAAAAGGTTTTGTTGGTGCTGGTGACCGGCGATAAGGGCCTGTGAGGCGACTTCAACACGAATCTGATCCGGGCCGCGACGAACTACCTGGAGGAAAACCGCGAGCGCAAAGTAACGATGATTGCCGTGGGCCGCAAGGGCCGGGACTTCTTCCGGCGGCGTCCGGTGGATATGATCGCGGAATACGCCGGCATCTTCACGCGCCTGGAATTCACCCACGCCCAGGAAATTGCCGGGCGCATCATCGAGATGTATTCCAAAGGAGAAGTAGACGCGGTCGATTTCATCTATAACGAATCGAAAACGCTGCTCACCCAGCGGCTGACGCGCGAGCGCTACCTGCCAATCAAGCCGATGGAGCCAAAGAAAGACGAAGCGCTGGTGGACTATATTTACGAGGAGCCGGCGAAAGAGGTCTTCGCCGCGCTGCTACCGCGTTACGTGGAGATTGAGGTGTATCGCGGCCTGCTCGAGTCGGCGGCGGCGGAATTCGCCGCGCGCATGACCGCCATGGACGCCGCCACCAGTAACGCCGCGGAGATGATCGACTCGTTGACGCTCCACTTGAACCGCGTTCGCCAGGCGGCAATTACCAAGGAGATCATTGAAGTGGTGAGCGGAGCGGCAAGCGTCTAAAACTAGAAACTGGAAACTGGAAATTGGAAACTCGACACTGGCGCGCGGATCTGCAAAATTAACCAAGCCAGCCCCCATCCAGTTTCCAATTTCCAATTTCTAGTTTCCAACTTCCGTTGGTTTGCCGAGAGGAACGCAACATGCCAGAGATGCACGTTGGAAAAGTTGTGGAAGTGATCGGCCCGGTGGTCGTCCTGGCCTTCGAGGGCGATCACCTGCCCCCGATTTACAACGCGGTGCGCATCACGTCGGAAGGTTATGACACGCCTCAGCCCATCAACGTGATCACGGAAGTCCAGCAGCACCTCGGCGAGGGCCGCGTGAAATGCGTGGCCATGGAGCCTACGGAGGGCATGGTACGAGGCATGAAAGCCACCGACCAGGGCGAGCCGATCACCGTCCCCGTCGGCAAGGCGACGCTGGGCCGCGTGATGAACGTCATCGGACAGCCCGTGGATAAGCTCGGCCCCATCAACGCGGATGCACGCTCGCCGATCCACCGCCACGCTCCTGAGCTCGAGGAGCAGAACACCACCCTGGAAGTCTTCGAGACGGGCCTGAAGGTCGTGGACCTGGTGGAGCCCTATTTGAAGGGCGGCAAGACCGGACTGTTCGGCGGCGCGGGAGTCGGCAAGACCGTCATCATTCAGGAACTGATCAACAACGTGGCAATGAAGCACGGCGGCGTATCCGTGTTTTCCGGAGTAGGCGAGCGGACCCGCGAGGGCAACGACCTCTGGCTGGAATTTGCGGAATCCAAGGTGATCGTGCCCGGTGATCCGTCCAAGTCGAAGGCCGCCCTGATCTACGGCCAGATGACGGAGCCGCCCGGAGCGCGACTGCGCGTTGGCCTGACGGGCCTGACCGTGGCGGAATACTTCCGCGACGTCGAAGGCCAGGACGTGCTGCTCTTCATCGATAACATTTTCCGCTTCACGCAGGCGGGCTCGGAAGTCTCCGCACTGCTCGGACGCATGCCGTCGGCGGTCGGCTACCAGCCGAATCTTTCGACGGAAATGGGCGAACTGCAGGAGCGCATTACGTCCACCAAGAAGGGTTCGATCACCTCGGTCCAGGCGATCTATGTGCCCGCCGATGACCTGACCGATCCGGCGCCGGCGACGACGTTTTCGCACCTCGACGCCACGACGGTGCTTTCGCGCCAGCTCGTGGAAATTGGGATTTACCCTGCGGTCGACCCGCTGGCCTCAAGCTCGCGCGTGCTCGATCCCCGCATTGTAGGCGAGGAGCACTACAACGCGGCGCGCTCAGTCAAATCCATCCTGCAGAAGTACAAAGACCTGCAGGACATTATCGCCATTCTGGGCATGGACGAGCTTTCCGAAGAGGATAAGCTTACCGTCGGGCGGGCGCGCAAGGTCCAGCGCTTCCTCTCGCAGCCTTTCTTCGTCGCGCAGCAGTTCACGGGACTCGAAGGCAAGTATGTCAAGCTGCAGGATTCGATCCGCGGATTTAAGGAAATTCTCGAAGGCAAGCACGACGCCATCCCCGAGCAGGCCTTCTACATGGTGGGGACCATCGAAGAAGCCCTCGAGAAGGCGGAAAAACTGAAAGCGGCGTAATTAATTGCGTGATATTGCGATTCAGCGATTGAGTGATTTGAAGAACATTGCTGGCGTTGACTTACACTGGACCTTCAAACACGCAACCACGAAATCGCACAATCGCTAAATCTTATGGCAGAGCTGCTACCCACGAGTATTCAGTTGGAGGTCGTGACGCCGGACCGCCAGGTCGTGCACGAGTCCGTCGATGCGGTGACGGTCCCGGGCAAGCGCGGGTATCTGGGGATACTTCCCGGGCACGCGCCCTTGCTCTCGGAGCTCGCGCCGGGTGAGATCGTGTATTCGAGCGGCGCCTCGAAACGCCACCTTGCGGTGAGTTGGGGATTTGCGGAAGTCCTGCCGGACCGGGTTATCGTGCTCGCGCAAACGGCAGAACTTGCCGAGGAGATTGACCTCAAGCGCGCCGAAGCGGCGCTGACTCGCGCCGAAGGGCGGCTGAAGAAAGTTGGCGATTCTTCCATCGACCCTCAGCGCGCCCAGGAAGCCTACCAAAGGGCCCTGGCGCGGCTCCAGTGCGCTCGGCGCAAGGACGTTTAGACCGGCCGCAGGCCCTTCCGTCAGGAACACCCCCGAACTTTTCGGTGGCATCCCTGCATCAAATTCTCAAATGCGGCGTGAGGCACGGCGGGCTGCTCAGACATGCCAGGGAGGCAGGGCCCACAGGCTATAACGATGGACTTCTCTAAGCGCGTTCGGATGTACACAACTACGTCGTGTAGCGATTGCCGCCGCGCGAAGCGCTTTCTCGATTCCTGGCACGTCCCGTACGAAGAGGTCAATATCGAGGAAACGCCCGGCGCCGCGGAATTCGTCGTGCAAGCCAACCAAGGAAGGCGGGCGGTTCCCACCTTTGACGTTACCGGGCGGGTTTTTTCATGTTCGCCCTTTGATCCGGAAGCTCTCGCGCGCGAGCTTGGTATTTCAGATGCCTATTGAAAGCGGCACAACCCAACCTTTGAAGTTGCGGGCCGCCTCTTCATTGTTCAGGATTCCGCGCCGACAAGCTGAAGGCGGAACTCGGCCTGCCCGAGGCTTCGGATTAGCTCCCCCCTATTCCAGTTACCAACGCCAACTAAACTTTCCAAGGCATCAAGGCATCGGTGGCGGAGTGCTCAACCCCTTGTAAACCCAATAGGTTATGATCGTCAACAGCAGGACGACAGAGAGGGCCCCCAAGGCCTGAATTGGCCGGTCAAATTTGTGTACTTTCCCCTCGAGGCTTTTCTGCTCCGCGATTGCCTTCTCTTCTCGAGAGTCCTCGGTCAACGGTATCCAATCCGTTTCCTTCTCTTCCAAGCGGGAACGGTATAGGAATAACACGATGAGCGTACCGGTGACCAAGACCCAGGTGGCAATGAGCCCTAGAAGAGGATTCATGGTTCACCCCCATGGAATATCTGGCTAGCTTACTTCGTTCATCCGAACTCTACTCCTCAAATCTTGAAAAAGCAATTTAAGGTCCAGCCAGGGCTACGAAATTGGAGACGGGCCAAGGAGGGTGTCTACACCCCTCGACAGCACGTCTTTCGCCCCGCGCCATCGGCGGGACGGGTCGAGGATGAAGGGATGCAAAGCAGCGAGCTATCGTTTAAGGCGGGCGATAATGCCGTCGGTGAAATGGATGATGAAATTCATGGCCGTCGTTAGGAACTCCCTGAGCCAATCGGTATTCCAGACGTAGGTTTCCGACCAGGCTTGGGGCTGCGTCCAGACGGTCCTGAGCTTGTTCCAATACCGAATCCGGGTAGCCGGAGCCGCCGCAATCGGGTTATGGCGAAAGTCCTTTTCATCCAGTTTGAATTCCTCGATGGGCTCACCGGGAAGTTCCGACCCAAACGCGAACCGCCACTGAACCAGGTTGATGGCAAGCTGCCAATAGGCCTGAGCGGCGCGGTCTTCGGAGGCTTGCCGGGTGGCGTCCCATTCCTTGTGAGTCTCAACAAAATCGGCGGGAGGTTGCGCCTTAAGGCGCATGACGGGGCGGTAACAGAGGACAAAAGCGATGGCCAATGGCAGGAAAAGGAGCAGCCACCTGCCAAGTCGCACTCGGCGCTCCCGGCCAATCTTCAGCCCCGCTCCATCGATTGTTCCGCCCACGTTAGGCCTCCACCCGTGCAAGTCATCGAATGAAAAAGACCCAGGGTGGACTCTTACTGCAAATTAGCGCTGGGGCAGCCAGTAAATCAATGGCCTCTTGGTGCCATTAGCCCGACGGCCAATGGGTGTGCCGGGGGGGGGTCAAGTAAGGTATATCGAAACAGGGCGGCTTTCATTGGAAGACCTGTAAATGGCCTCCAAGATGGCGACGTCTTTCAGGCCTTCGGCGCCGTCTGGTTCGGGATCGTGGCGGCGGCGGATCGTGTCGGCAAAGGCGTCGAGCTCGAGCGCAAATTCGTCCATGGCTTTGAATTTCTTTTCAAACCACCTGCCTCCGATTTCGCCACACATCCGCCGCTGCTTGGCGAATTCATAGGCAGGGTTGAGCGCCACCCATCCTTTGTCGCCAATCACGTGAAGGAATGACGACTGGGCCGCGCCGAAGCTCGAGGTGGCTTGAAGAACGATTCCCTCCGGAAACTTGAGTTGAAATGCCATGTGCTCGTCCACTTCGCGAAAACCCGCGGGATTGTGGGTCCAGGCATGGGCCGAGGCCTCCACCGGGTCGCGCCCCACCAGCCAGCGCGCGGTATTGACGCAATAAATGCCTACATCAACCAGCGAGCCGCCGCCCGCCTGTGTCTTGTTAAAATGCCACGCAGGGCTTCCGGGTTTGCCCGGCGGAAGATTGATCGTAAACGCCGAATGCACCACTTTCAGGCGGCCGAGCTTGCCGTTGGTCACGAGTCTCTTGAGGAGGACGCTCGCCGGCTCGAAATACTTGCGGTACGCAATCATCAGCCGTACGTCATGCGCCTGGCAGGCGTCGATCATCTGCTTGCATTCTGCAGCAGAATTCGCCATGGGTTTCTCGCAAAGGACGTGTTTGCCGGAATGCGCGGCGCGGACCGTGTATTCGGCGTGCGTGCCGTTGGTGGTGGCGATGAAGACCGCCTCCACCTTGGGGTGATTCAGGGCGAGCACATAATCATCGTAGGTGTAGTAGTCACTGGCGCCGAACTTTTTCGCCAGACGGCGCGCTTTTTGCACGTCGCCGCTGACTAGGGCCACAACCTTGGTCTTCTTGCTGTGGCGGAACGCCGGCAGGACGGCAAGCTCCGAGATGTGGCCCAACCCCACTATGGCAAATCCGACCCGATTTCCCGTTGCCATTGATTAGCCTCCCCCTGGATAGACCAAGTCCGTGAGTATTTCCGCAGGCTTTATTATCAGGCCGTTGTCAAATCGGCGCGGTTGGACAAAAAAGCAGAAAGGCAGCCGAATCAGCAAGATGCCCTGTGAAAAAGGGGGAAAAAAGCAGCCGTGAGTGTCCACGAAAAGCCAGACGGCAGCGGATTCATCGTCCGCAGGCAGGACGGCTACGGCAAGAAAACCTACGCCAGCGTAGCCAGCCGCGCCATAGCCGAAGCCATCGACGCAAGATTAGAGCAGGAAAGCAGGGCCACGCGCACGGCCCTGAGAAATTTCCGCAACTCGGTAGGAATCACCCTGGGGGAGGCAATCGATCAGTACCTGCGCTCGCGCGGCCACCTGCACAGGAGAACCCGCGCCACAGAAACGGCGCGCTTCGCCAACCTCTGGCGCGAACTCGGCAACAAGCCGCTCGAGCAAATAACCCCCGGAGCCATCAGCGATTACTTCGCAGGGCGCAAGCTCGTCCTCGCCCCCTGGTCGCTCTACCGCGAAGCCTGCATGTTGCACAAGATGTTCGCCGCCTTCAAAAAGTGGTGGTTCATCCCCGCCAACCCCGTCGAACTGGTCAAGGTGCGCGTTCCCCACGAGACCCGCCGCCGCGCCCTGAGCTACGACGAGACGCGCCAACTCCTCGAGGCCGCCAGCAACCGCGTCATCGTGCGATTTCTCCTAGCCCACGATGCGGGGCTAGCCATGCAAGAAATGGCGAACCTCCGCCGCAGGCACATCGACCTCGCAGAAAAAATGATCGAAGTCCTCCCCATCAAGGGACGCGCCCACCGCGCCGTCCCCATG
>JACQNR010000198.1 GCA_016202975.1 Acidobacteriota bacterium | reverse complement strand
TACGAAGGACATTGAGGTGCCGCCCGAGTGGTTCCGTCGGGGTGCGAAGCTGGTGCTCGATCTGGGCAAGGTGAAGGACCTTGCGGAGGTATCGGTGAACGGCCAGTCTGTGGGAGGGATTCTCTGGAAGCCGCCTTTCGAGGCGGATGTGACCGGGGCGCTGAAGCCAGGGACAAATCGCCTGGAGATCAAGATCACCAATCTCTGGCCCAACCGGATCATTGGCGACCAGCAACCCGACGCCACGAAGAAATACACATTCCTTGACTACAGACCGTTCACCAAGGATTCGCCACTGCTCGAGTCGGGTCTGCTGGGCCCGGTGAGGGTGTCGGTGGTGACCATGAAGTGAGACGGCAGAGACTTGAATAGTGCATCAAGGGGAGGTGGATGGATTCAAGACTCAACGAGGCGCAATTTCCTCAATACGGCAGTTAACCTTAGATGCTCAACCGCGGGAGAGCGCCTTCTTTACCCGATCCGGCGCACCCCACAATCCAATATCAGCGCCTACTGCCGCGATGGAAACCTTTAATAGTTCCCGCCTGGTCATCGGGAACACAGCTGGTGATTCGACCTCGACTCTAGATCGCCACTCGACTCCGCGCTCGGTCTGTATTTGGACAAAGCCGCCTTGCGCGAGATCGAGTCCCGCGCAAGGCGGCTGTTCATCCAAAAAGCTGGCGAGCAAAACACACTCGCCCGGGGCTAGAAGTCAAATCGTAGCGCAAGTTGCACGATCCGTGCGTCACGAGCGCTTAGAATCCTGCCGAACGCCGGAGAGATGAACGTGTTCACTGGATTGGCGAAGTTCACCTGGTTGAAAAGGTTGAAAAAGTCGGCTCGAAACTGAATGGCCCCTCGTTCCCCAGGCAGTGTAAATTTCTTCTGGAGGGCGAGGTCGGTATTGGAGTAACCCGGGCCGATCAGGATATTTCGCCCGCTGGTCCCAAATTTCCCGATCTCAGGTACCGCAAACGCTGCCGTGTTAAAGTACTCCGCGACCAGCTCTCCGTGCGAACGATTTGGGTCCAGACGCCAATCGCCGACGAGGTCAAGGCGTTGCATACTACCATAGATACTACTGCCGACAAGCGCGCGATCTTGCCCCGAGGCTGCACTGAACGGCAGCCCGCTACTATAGCGGGTGATGCCGGCGATCTGCCATCCACCCAAAACCAGGTTCTTCTTCATAAAAGGTATTTCCCAGATGAGGTTGGCCGCCAGGATGTGGCGCTGATCCCAGTTCGAGAGGCCCCGTTGCCCTTTCAGATGATTGTCACCATCTTGGACCTCATTTAAAGCTCCCACGGAGATGCTCGATACATCGTCGACAGACTTCGAAAAGGTGTAGGCTACCTGGAAGGTATAGCCACGGGAAAACCTCTTTTGCAGATTCACTTGAAGAGAGTGGTACCACGAATTGTGGTCGGAGGCCGCCTCCAGGATGCTGGCGATGCGATCGGGGTTGATGGGGCGGCGCTGCTGGAGATTCCCGAGGGTCGCCCCTGGACCGTAGACGGCTTGATTCCTCTCACGCCAGCCGGGGATTTTGCGTCCTATTTTCCCGACGTACGCCGTTTCGAGCACCAGTGTCTCACCAAACTGATGTTGGAGGTTGAGGTTGAAGCCTTGAACATACCCGTCTCTGAAGTTGGGATTGGTGCCGTAGGCTTGGAACGGAACCGAAGGGAAGTTTGGATTAGCCGGGTCCACAGTGTATGGGAAAGGGTCTTGGCCCCCATGCGCGAGGTCAAAGGGATCGCTGAAGCTGTACGGGGACGCCAATGAAATCTGCGCTATGAACGGCGGTATTTGGTTGGGTACGGAACTACTGACTGCCCCGAAATACTCGTAAAAGACCCCGTAGCCAACCCGAACGGCTGTCCGGCCTTTTCCGGTGGGATCCCAGGCAAAGCCGAAACGGGGGGCAAAATTGTTTTTGTCGGTAGCGGCCAGACCTCGCGGAATGCCCGGGTCGCCCGGGTAAAGCATGCCGAGCGGAGCCGTGGGAAACACCTGGGACTGCCGGCCGGGGATAAATGTGCCGTGGTGATCGTATTTCTGCCACCAAGGTAGGTTCTGCTCGTAGCGCAGGCCGAAATTCAGGGTAAGCTTCGCATTGATTTTGAAATCGTCTTGTGCGTAGAAATGGTAATTGCGGCTGCGAGAATCATCCAAGAGATAAGCGGACTCGAAGAAGCTGGCCGGACGACCGATCAAATAGTCGGCAAACGCGTTCCCGGTATACCCTCCGGTGAACGAAGACGAACCCGCATTCCATACGGCCTCCGTTGTATGACGCAATATCCCGATCTGGGTACCAGCTCTGATCGAATGTCGCCCATGCATCCAGCTCAGATTGTCGTTGATCTGGAACTGTGTCTCGGGCTCACCCACCAACAGACTTGGGCTGAAAGAAAACCGACCGACCACGCCGGCACCAGGCCCAACGGGAAACGGACCGTCATAGTTGTTATTGCCGCCCAGCTCTTTTGGAGACTTTCTCGCGCCCGGAAGGGGATCAGTTAACGGGACGATCCGTAGGTGGGAAAACATCACCTCATTCAGGAGTCGGGGGCTGAAAATCGTGGTGTAGGTTAGGTTCTCGGTGTCGACCAGGTGGGTCGCCGTGGCTCCTACCGACGGGAAGTTTCCGCCACCAACGTTCTCCTGTGCGGAGGTATCATGAAACCAACGGAACTTCAAACGGTTGGAGGAGTTGATTTGGTGGTCGGCCGTCAAGGTGTACTGGTCTAACGAAGTTGGTAACGATCTCAGCAGGTCATATTTGCCGCCCGGCTGGTTGGGCAAAGGTATGTAATCTCTGAGAATATTTACTGCCATCGGATCGAATCGATCTTCAGGTATGGTATTGTTCGCAAAAGGCTGCCCTGTGGTTGGGTCAGTGATCGGAGTAGCAAAAATCCCCTGGCGTTCCTCCGCGGTGCGAGGGAAATAGGTCTCCAGAGACTGTTGGCGAATCCGGATACCCTGATAGCCGAAGAAGAAGAAAGTTCGATCCCGTCCATTGTATCCCGGCAAACGGACGGGGCCGCCGATACTCCCACCAAATTGATTTTGGCGCAGCACAGGTTTGCCTGCGGCGAAAAAATTCCGCGCATTGAGAGCATCATTTTTCAGATACTCGAACAGGTTTCCGTGAAATTCATTGGTGCCGGATTTTGTAACAGATAGCACGACAGCGCCGCTCGCTCTTCCATATTGAGCGTCGAAGGTGTTGGTAAGCACCCGAAACTCTTGGGTCGAGTCCGGAGAAGGAAGATTTGTCCCGAAATTCCACATTAGGTTGACCATGTCGGTGCCGTCAAGCCTGATGTTGTTTTGATTCGCCCGAGAACCTGACACTGTAAAGCTTGGCCCGCCTCGGCTAGTAAATATCGGTGGGAGGCTCCCCGTGCCGACGCCGGGAAGCAATTGCACCAGCGCCAAGACGTTGCGAGCATTGAGCGGCATGTCTGTGACCCGGCGATTGTCAACCGTTGCGCCCACCGTACTGGATTGGGTGTCCACGCGCACAGCGCTCGCAGACACTTCCACGGTTTGGGTCACGGCCCCGATTTCTAGCGCAGCGTCCACGCGAGCATTTTCACCCACGATCACCGTGATGCCCGACCGGACGTAAGTTTTGAATCCGCTGCGTTCGACCGTTACCTTGTAAGGCCCCGGCGGCAGAGAGGGGACCAGGTACGATCCCACGGGAGTGCTGACTCCCTTCCGCACTAGGCCTGTTGCAGTGTTCTCGGC
>JACQNR010000004.1 GCA_016202975.1 Acidobacteriota bacterium | reverse complement strand
CATCTGTGGGGCACGTCGTACCTGGTCTTCATGGATTCTTTGTGACGGCCCGTACCTTGCCTGGCGCGCGCTGTCGCCCATCGATCTAGCACTTTGGGACCTGCTCGGGAACCCGCTCGATACGCCCGTTTACCAACTGATCGGAGGGAAATCGAATCCCCTCCTCTCGTGCCCAAGTACGGTTACGTCGAAGCACCCGAAGTTCCCGGCTTCGGGATGCAGGTGAAGTCAGAAAACTGGAAGCACCCCGGCGCGGTGATTCGAGCTTCAGCCTGAGATTGCGATCGACCTCATGTGAAATTACGTGCTTTGTTTTTCGCCCAGCTCGCTGCGGAATTCCACCTTGTAGATTTCGATGAGGGTAAAGAGCACGGCAATCATCAGCGGGCCGAGGAAAAACCCGAGAAATCCAAAGGTGCCGATTCCGCCCATCACGCCCACGAAGATCCAGATGGTAGGGATCTGGGCGCGGCGGCGGATGAGCAGCGGCTTGACGAAGTTGTCAATCGAGCCGACCACCACGGCGCAAAGGAAAAACAGCAGCAAGCCGCGCATCCACATCCCGGTAAGAAGGTAATAAATCACCACCGGCCCCCACACCAGTGCCGTGCCCACCAGCGGGACGAGCGAGAGAAACGTCATCACGGCTCCCCAGAGCAGCGGTGAAGGAAGGCCGAAGCCCAGAAACACCAGGCCCCCCGCCGTCCCCTGCAGGAGCGCCGTCATCAGGTTCCCTTCGAAGGTAGCGCGCGTGATTTCCGTAAACTTGGCGATGATTTGGTCCTCGTGCTCGCGGCGCAGGGGGCTCAGGCGGCGCAGTTCAGCCATCAAAGCCGGACCGCTGAGAAACAGGTAGTAAGTCCCCACGAGCATGACCACAAAATTGAATACGAATGCCGCAAACCCCGAAAATACGCTGGAGCTGTGCCGCACCAGAAACTGGCTGATCGTCTGCACGGCGTTCACGGCAATCGAGCGCAGGTCGGGCTCGGGAAGTCCCAGCGCCAGGAGCTTTGCGCGCAGCCATTCATAGGCTGCGGACTGGCTGAGCGACTCCAGGCTCGGGATGTTTCCCGTCTTCAATCTTTCCTGCACGTAGTGGTAGGCGTCGACCGATTCGCCCGCCAGCAGTATCAGTAAAACGATTACCGGCAAAATGATCGCCACAGTGATGAGAAGGCAGGCGAGCGCGCCCGCAAGCTCCCGGCGCTTCAGGCGTCGCACGAGGCTGTCAAAAAGCGGATGGAATACCGTGGCAAGAATCGCCGCCCAGATCAGCGCCACCAGAAAGGGCTGCAAAATGCGGAACACGTAGTAGACGACTACGAGCAGGACCGCGACGAATGCGATGCGTGCGTAGGAGTATCGCTCCATGCTGGCTCCGAAGACCCGGATAGTATCGCAGGAGGCACTGGCAATTCAAACCTCCGCGGCCCTGACGTTGGCGTCGCCGGTGCGGAGTCCTGGCCCCCGGCACCTCGCGGGGACAGTTCTCTGTGCTGCCAAAAAATTCAGCATTAGCCGCCACAAATAGTATTTTTCAAGCAGGTAACATGGCCCAACTCGTACCAATGCTAAACTGTGTTTGGCAGGAGACATGTTGTTCTGAATCTGAATCTAATGTAAACATCAGAAGTAAAGTGACGTTCTTCTCGGCCTGCGTGGCGGTTCACTCCCTCACCCGGCCCTTCCGGGCCACCCTCTCCCAGAGGGAGAGGGGCCGGGGATGAGAGGGGAATTGTAACGTCCTTAAATTCGTTTACATTAGAAAGCGTGAGGCATGCCAACCCTTGCACAACAATCGGGGCCTAAGTTTATCGCGGCCCGTGCAATGCTACTGACCGCACTTCTCCTCGTCTGTCGAGCCTCCGACTCTCAAACCGTAACCGAACATCCGTACCTCGAGGGGCACGAGATCAACAGCGATACCTGCCTGAAGTGTCACCCCGACAAAGAGGAGGGTAAGATCGTTCACACCGCCCTTGACGTTCTCTGCGAAAACTGTCACCAGGTTGCTTCCGACAAAGTTGCCAGGAAGACCCGAATCACTCTCCAGGCGAAGGGCGGTGAGCTGTGCGGAAAGTGCCACGAGACGGAGCAGCAACAGGTCGTGCATGCTCCCTACGCGGCGGGTGAGTGCCTGCTTTGTCACGAGCCTCACACCAGCAATTTTCCGGGGCTTCTCCGCGCCGAGCAAGACACGCTGTGCGGCTCGTGCCACCAAGCGAACCATCCCTCGGTCAGCGTTGATGAAGCAGCTCAAAGGGTCACACTGCTGGGCAGGCAGAGCTATTCCCTGGAGCTTTTCAAGTCCGCCCCCAAGCTCGGAACCTTTCGCCCACGGCCTGGAGTCCCCGTTTCAACCCACCCCGTCACGGGAAGAGATCCCCGCAAAGCTGATGGTGAGTTCAAATGTTCGACCTGCCATAACCCCCACACCAGTCGTGCTGACCAACTTTTGCGGATGCCGACCAAGGGTGAATCTGCCAGCGAAAATCTTTGCCTCGGCTGCCATACTGGAGCGAGGTTTCTGCACCAGAAGACTGTCGCGCATTCGGACTGCAGCACTTGCCACTCGGTGCACGCCGCTCAATCTTCCAAAACGCCCGAAGGCGTCTTCCATCTGGTTCAAGGCCAGCCGGGCCTCTGCCTGAAATGCCACGATGTCGCGGCTGAGCCTATCCAGAAGGCGCACCTTAATCAACCGGTCGCCTCAAACCGTTGCACAGAGTGCCATAATCCGCATGGTTCAGAGCGCGCCAGGCTGATCAAATAAATTGTCCCTCCCTCCCTTGGCTGATCCTGCGTGCGAAACCTGATAAGGGTTGCCGAAACCGTAGGGGAAGGCGCAGAGGCAAACCACGGCTGCAACCTGCCCGAGATTCTCTGCCGCCGCTAGGGCCCTTAAGTGCAGTTCTTGCTGTCGACCTTTCCTGGAGGCACTTCGCGTCGCGATCTCCCGCGCGAGGTTTCGTGTGCCTCCTGAAAGTTGTGCAGAAGCGCCATCAAGCCTCCAGCAAGAAGTGCCCGTCTTGAGGAGGACTCTATTGGCGTGGCCCCGAACCTTCCGGGCCGTCCCCAGGTCCGCCGCGCGGCCCGCCTCCCGGCCTTCCCCAAGGGCCTTGCATCATGCCGGACATTACTCGGGTGGCCGTAAACGATCCATCGACTTCTTTGCCCACAGCCATGATGCGGTCGCCCACCTTCAACTCCTGCAGGGTGGAGGGCTTGCCTTCCTTCATGAATGTGGTCTGCTCGTTGATCGTCACCACGCGATCCCCTTGCCGTCGGTTGCGGACCTTGATCTGGTTGTTCTCAATGGCGACGATTTCTCCGAAAGCCCTGTCTCCTCCGGGCCCGAACATCTGCATCTGTTCGTCCGTCACGCGGTGCACCATGAGAGCAGCCAATTGGTGGTCGGCGTTTTCATGTCCCGCGACAAAGACATGATCCCCAGGTTTCAGGTCTTCAAGTTGGATTTCCTTTCGTTGCTGCCGGTACTGAGTCTGATCACTGACCATGACAACCTGCTCTTTGCCGTCCGCAGTTTTCACCGTCAGCCGGTCCACGCCAACCGAAACCACTGTTCCCATGACGCGTTCACCACCCTGCGCGCCGCGCCAATCCCCACCCGGACCCTGCGGCGGCGGTTGCTGGGCGAATGCGGAACCCCAAAGTGACACCATCAAAGCAAGTGAGAGAGGCCACTTAAGCATGAATTTCCTCCTTTTGCCTTCAGACGACGAATAAGCCTGCGAGGTTACCTCGTAACCTGTTCTGGCCCAAATTCGTCATTTATGCTGTCACTTCCGTATGGGCAGAAAGAGCAATCGCTGGGAATTGGTTCGACCAGCCATGGTCTTTAAGCACTTCATCTGGTTGCTGCTGTTTCTCGGTTTGACTGGTGGGAACGCGCTTGCGCAATCGGATGAGGCCGGCGGCATTGCGGGGCACGTGCGCGGCCCCGGTGGGGTCTCTGTCCCGGGTGCGACGGTGCAGCTG
>JACQNR010000192.1 GCA_016202975.1 Acidobacteriota bacterium | reverse complement strand
TCGCGCGTGCTGTACGCGACGTACGATGTCACTGCGTATCTACAGAGTGGTGCGAATGCCCTTGGCGTGATGCTCGGGAATGGATGGTATAGCGCAGAACCAGATGCCGGCTGGCATATCCCCTATGGCGACCGGCCGCGCCTCATTCTGCAAATGAATGTCGAACTTGCGGACGGCAAGAGCCTCAGTGTCATATCGGATTCCAACTGGAAAACCTCCCCCGGTCCCATCACCTATAACGATTTTTGCCATGGGGAGACCTATGATGCCCGGCTGGAGCAGCCCGGTTGGGACAAGCCCGGCTTCAACGATTCCTCATGGGAAAATGCTTCTCCGGCGGAGCCGCCGAGCGGCGTTCTCACGGCTGAACTACTTCCTCCCGGTCGGGTAATGCAAACCATACAGCCGGTAAAGATGCTCACTCCCAAAGAGCCAGAATTCTATCAGGACACCTACGTCTATGATTTCGGCCAGCACTTCAGCGGCTGGGCGCGGATTACGGTCTCAGGGCCTCGCGGATCAAAGGTCGTGCTGAGGTACGGCTCGCGAATCTATCCGGAGGACGACACGCTGGACACACGCAGCAACATGCCTCCTGGAGGAGAGGCTCGGCAAACCGACACATACATCCTGAAGGGGGAAGGCACGGAAGTATGGGAGCCGCGTTTCACTCTGCACGGTTTCCGCTACGTTGAAGTGAGGGGATTCACCGCTGCCCCGTCCGTGCAAAGCATTGAGGGGCGTTTTGTGCGGTCGGCGGTGGAAGCCGATGGCTCCTTCGCCAGTTCCAACGAATTGCTCAATCAGATCCACCACAATGTACAGTGGACCTTGATGACCAGCTTTCAAGGTATGTTGCAGGATGCTGCCGATCGGGCGGAGCGCGTATCGTTCCTCGGGGACCCTGGTTTCGTTGCCGAGGACTACATTCACAACTACGACGTAGTGGCGCTTTGGGAAAAATGGCTGAATGACATTCAAGACACCCAGAAGGAAGATGGCAGCGTCCTTATCGTTACTCCCCCCCCCTCGCGGGGCGGGTACGGGTTGATGCCTTGTTGGCAGAGTACGTACCCGCTGTTTGTCTGGTATTTGTACCAGTATTACGGCGACAAGCGGGTTCTGGAGGACCATTACGCTGGTTTGAAGAAGCTGGTTGACTTCCATAGTGCCGCTGCCAGCGGCCATATCATTTCCGTGGGCTTAGGCGATCACATGGAGCCACAGGAGAACGGATTCAGCCACTTCTCAGCCAGGCACACGCCAGCCGGTCTGACATCCACGGCTTATTACTACTGCGAGGTGTGGATCCTCTCGCAGATTGCGGAGGTTCTCGGCAATTCAGAGGATGCCCAACGGTATTCTGCACTCGCCCAAGAGATTAAAGAGGCGTTCAACCGACGATTCTTTGATTCTGCTTCCAACCAGTACGCCACCGGCAGTCAAACCTCCAACGCCCTCGCCCTTTATCTCGGCATGGTTCCGCAAGAGAAAGTTCCGGCGGTAGTGAAAAACCTGGTCGATGACATCATCAATAAACACAACTACCACGTCTCCACCGGTATCATCGGGTCCAATGCTGTCGTGCAGACACTGCCTCAGCACGGTGCGGCCGATGTCATGTACCGGATTGCGACGCAAACCACCTATCCGAGCCTGGGCCATCAGGTAATGCAAGGGGCCACCACGGTCTGTGAGAGCTTAGAATGTGGCCCCTGGCTCAGCCAGAACATGAAGATGTTCACCAGTGTCGACAAGTTCTTTTACCGCAACCTTGCCGGCATCAACCTGGGCAGCCCCGGTTACCGACGTGTCTTCATCAAGCCGCAACCCGTGGGCGATCTCCGGAGTGTTAGGGCGTCGCAGCGCACGGTACGGGGTACCATCTCGGCGGCCTGGGTCAGAGGAAGAGGCGTGCAAGGTGAATCTTCCCTGGACCTGAAAGTATCCATTCCCCCGGGGACAGAAGCCGATATCAGCATCCCCAAATTCGGGTTAATGAACCTGGTTATAATGGAGAGCGGCACAACGGTCTGGCGTGCCAACGCCTATGTGCCCGGTGTGTCTGGTTTGACCGGCGGCATCGATGCTCCCGATGCGGTTATTCTGCACGCGGGCTCAGGATCTTACAATTTCGCCATGAATGGGGCCCTGTTCTGAGGTGGTGCGCAGGGAAGACTTGAGCACTCTCAGGAGAAAACGGATGCTGAAAAGAATCGACGCTCGAGTGCCCAAGCCGCGAATCGGAGTGCTCCCCACAGGGCACCGGTTTTACTGGGATCTGTTCCCCAATCTAGAACAGATGGGGCAGAAAATGTTTGCTGAACTGCGTAGCCACTTAGCAGTCTTCGGCGAAGCGGTCGGTCCGGAACTTGTGAACACCCCTGAGGAGGCGGTCCAGAAAATGCACGCTCGAAACGGTCCGGCGATCATGAAAATTGAAGGTGATGCTGACGCCCTGCTGCCTGACAGCCATGCGGCCTGTCTGCATGAGGCTTCCTTTACAGAGCATCAGATCTCGACCATCGGTCAAGCGTGCCCCGACTCTCCGACCGAGGAGGCTCAGATGAATCCACTACATGTACAACCTTGTATGTGTGTTCGCAACGAGGTTGGCGGAGTTGACTTCCCGGCTGGCTGGGGACAGCTCCATGCCATTCGCCGACGCGTTACGCCTTGGCAGCTGATCATCGGTCTCTGTGTGGGTTGTATTCTTCTGATTTTTGGGGACCAGGCGGTGGCGCAGCAAGCGCCAACGGCGAAAGAGTCCGTCGAGAGAGCCGTCAGGAGGCAGGTGCTGCCTATAGAACTCAAGACCGAGCATCTGACGGAACCCCTGGGAGTCGAGACGCCTCGTCCCAGATTCCGATGGCTGCTTGACTCTGATGAAAGAGGCCAGTTACAGACGGGCTATCAGGTCCTGGTGGCGACCAGCTTAGAGAAGCTGCAGGCTGATACTGGCGATAAATGGGACAGCGGGAAGGTCTCTTCTGACAATTCCGTCGAAGTCCCCTACGGAGGCAGCGAACTGGCCAGCGGGGAAAGGTGCTACTGGAAGGTCCGAGTGTGGGACAAGAATGGCAGACCAAGCGCCTATAGTGCCCCCTCCTTTTTTGAAATGGGGCTTCGCAAGCAGAGCGACTGGCAGGGGAAGTGGATTGCGGGAAAAAAGGATGTGTCATCACCTCTCTTCCGCCGCGCCATCTCCATCGAGAAGCCGGTCAGGCGCGCCCGAATGTATATCTCGGGTCTCGGGTACTACGAACTCTTCATTAACGGGAAAAAGGTGGGAGACCGAGTACTCGAACCGGCCTCGACTAATTACAACAACGACCAGCCGTTCAAATTAGGCTCACGAGTGCTCTATTCGACCTACGACGTG
>JACQNR010000191.1 GCA_016202975.1 Acidobacteriota bacterium | reverse complement strand
TGGGATGCCGCGAGAGCGCGCCGATTGTTTCCGGCGCCAGCCGGATGCCGGTAAATTGTGGGATGTTATAAATCAGGATGGGCCGGCGAAGGCTGTCGGCCACGGAGCGGTAATAAGTGAGTTGCACGGCGGCATCTGCCATCCGGGCTTTGAAGTAGTTGGGCGTGATGACGAGCAGCGCGTCCGCCCCGAGAGCCACGGCTTCGCGGCTGAGCTTGATGGTGAGCAGCGTGCTTTCCAGACCCGTGCTCACGATCAGAAGTTGAGGAGGCCGAACGATGTCGCGCGCGGCCTCCACGAGTTTCAGCCGTTCCTGCGCGGTCAGGTAAGGAGCCTCGCCCGTCGAGCCCGCAATGACAATCCCAGAGACAGCAGTTGTCGCATAGTACTTCACGTTCTCACGAAAGCGGTCGAGATCAATGTCACCCTTGCGGTTAAAGGGGGTGACAAGCGGCGGGAAGACGCCCCTTAGATGTTCGCGGATTCTTGGATTTGTCATCGTTCAATTCCTATGCAACTCCTGCAGGCTCCTAATTTGAATTCCCTTCTCTCGCTGTTCGCGAATGCCGTTGACGGCCGCGGCCGCCGCGGAAAGCGTCGTGATGCACGTCACGCCGCCCTGAACAGCGGCGCGCCGAATGGCTTTTTCATCGAAGCGAGAGGCCCGGCCCAGTGGGGTATTGACCAGCAGATCCAGTTTGCCGCTCTTGATGAGATCGACGACGTTGGGCCGGCCCTCATTTACCTTGAATACTTTCTCGATTTTGAGTCCTGCGGCGCGCAGCACCTGTGCGGTACCGCGCGTGGCCACGAGCTTGAATCCCAAAGCAGCGAGGTCGCGCGCCACTCCAGCCACATGATGTTTGTCGCTGTCGTTGACCGAGATGAACGCCCGTCCCTCATTTGGAAGCCGGTGGTTCGCCGCGAGCTGGGCCTTGGCAAAAGCCAGGCCGAAGCTATCGGCCATGCCCATGACCTCTCCGGTCGACTTCATCTCCGGCCCGAGGATGGTATCCACGCCCGGAAATTTCTGAAACGGGAAGACCGGCGATTTGACGTAATAGAAGTTCACCGGCAATTCTTCCGGCAGCCCAAACTCCCGGAGTTTGCGCCCTATCATCAATCGCGCCGCGGTCTTGGCGAGCGGCACACCCGTAGCCTTGCTGACGTACGGCACCGTGCGCGAGGCTCGCGGATTCACCTCCAGCACGTAAACCTTGCCATTCTGAATGGCGTACTGGACGTTCATCAGCCCGACGACGCGCAGCGCTTTCGCCAGGTGCACGGTATAGTCACGCAGCGTGCGATGCTGTTCTTCACGAATTTGGACAGCCGGCAGGACGCAGGAACTGTCGCCCGAATGGATGCCCGCCTCTTCGATGTGCTCCATGACACCGGCAATGACTACGTCCTCGCCGTCGGCGAGCGCGTCGACGTCCACCTCCGTGGCATTTTCCAGGAAGCGATCCACCAGGATGGGAAGCGCGCGGTGCAGTTCCTCCGCCTTGCGGACATAGTCACGCAAGGCCGCCTCATCATATGCGATCGCCATGGCGCGCCCACCCAACACGTAAGAAGGGCGCAGCAGTACGGGGTAGCCGATGCGGCGTCCAATTGCGACCGCCTCATGCACATCCATCGCCGCGCCGTTCTCGGGTTGAGGAATCCGGAGATCACCCAGCAACTTCCCGAAGTGTTTCCGGTCCTCGGCGAGATCAATGGATTCCGGCGAGGTGCCGATGATCGGGACCCCCGCGGCTTTGAGTTGGCGTGCGAGATTGAGCGGTGTTTGTCCGCCGAATTGCACAACGACGCCCGTGGGCTTCTCTTCCTCGACGATGGCCATCACGTCTTCAAACGTCAGCGGCTCGAAGTAGAGCCGGTCCGAGGTGTCGTAGTCGGTCGAGACGGTCTCCGGATTGCAATTCACCATGATCGTCTCGAAACCATCCTCCTTGAGGGCGTAGGCGGCATGGACGCAGCAGTAATCGAACTCGATTCCCTGCCCGATGCGGTTCGGGCCGCTGCCGAGAATCATAATTTTTTTGCGGTCGCTCGGCTCGGCTTCGTCCTCCGCCTCGTAACTCGAGTAGAGGTAGGGCGTGAAGGATTCGAATTCCGCTGCACACGTATCGACACGCTTGAAGACCGGCCGCACGCCGAGCTCCCGTCGGCGGGCGAGAACCGCTTCGCCGGTGGTCTTCCAGAGTTCAGCGAGCTGCAGGTCGCCAAATCCGAACCGTTTGGCTTCGCGCAGCACCGAGGCGGGGACGGTTTCAAGAGTAAAGCGCTTGAGTTCTCCTTGCATCTCCAATATCTGCTGAATCTGATTCAGAAACCAGGGATCGATTCTGGTGATTTCGTGAATCTGCTCCATGCTCATCCCGAGCTCGAAGGCGAAGAATACATCCCAGAGTCGGTCCGGGTGCGGAATGGCCAGCCGTGGCGCCAATTCGGCAACTTCCTGAGGCGGCAACGGCGTCTTGCGGCCCGTTTCGAGCGAGCGGATGCCCTTCATTAAGGCTTCCTTGAAAGTTCTCCCGATGGCCATGACTTCGCCGACTGACTTCATCTGCGTGCCCAGGGTGTGGTCCGAATCGGGAAACTTCTCGCGCGCCCATTTGGGAATTTTGACAACGACATAGTCGATCGTCGGTTCGAAACAGGCTGGGGTCTTCTTGGTGATGTCGTTGGCAATTTCGTCCAACCGATAACCGACAGCGAGCCGGGCGGCAATTTTGGCGATAGGGAACCCCGTGGCCTTGGACGCCAGAGCCGAACTGCGGGACACGCGCGGGTTCATTTCGATAACGACCATGCGGCCGGTCTCGGGCTCGACGGCAAACTGAATATTCGACCCGCCGGTTTCGACGCCCACGACACGAATCACCGCAAACGCCGCGTCGCGCATGCGCTGATACTCTTTGTCGGACAGGGTCTGCGCCGGCGCCACGGTGATCGAGTCGCCGGTATGCACGCCCATCGGGTCGAAATTCTCGATTGAGCAGATCACCACGGCGTTGTCGGCGTGATCGCGCATGACCTCCAGTTCGTATTCCTTCCAGCCGAGCACCGATTCTTCCACCAGAATTTCGTGCACCGGGCTGAGCTGAAGTCCCCAGCGGCACTTCTCCTCAAATTCCTCGCGGTTGTAGGCGATCCCGGATCCCGACCCGCCCAGCGTGAACGACGGCCGTAAGATGAGCGGAAAGCCCAGATGGTCGGCTGCTTTCAGCGCCGACTCCACGTTGTTCACCAGAACGCTGCGCGGAACATCGAGACCGATCTTGCGCATGGCGTCTTTGAACCACAGCCTGTCTTCCGCCATCTTGATGGCATCAAGCGACGCACCGATCAATTGCACGTTGTGCTTATCGAGGATGCCGCGCTCCGCCAGCTCAACGGAAAGGTTGAGCGCCGTCTGCCCCCCAACGGTCGGGAGAATCGCGTCGGGCTTCTCGCGCGCCAGGATGGCGTCCAGGTACTCGGCGGTGAGCGGCTCGATGTAGGTGTGGTGGGCAAATTCCGGGTCGGTCATGATGGTGGCGGGGTTCGAATTCACCAGCACGACTTCGTAGCCTTCGGCCTGCAAGGCTTTGCAAGCCTGTGCTCCGGAATAGTCGAATTCGCAGGCTTGGCCGATGACGATGGGCCCGGAGCCAATGATCAGAATTTTGTGGATGTCAGTGCGTTTGGGCATGAATTTGTTCTGAGACTGTTATTGCCTCGAGCGCGGTTGAGCCAGTATCAATGAGGAGCGCGCTGCCTCTCGGCAGGGTTGTTGTCATCCTTTCGCACGATTTTCCACCGTCCTGGCAGGAGTTCGCTGGCTTTTTTCTCAAACCGCTGCCGAAATTCTGGGGCAATTAACCTCAACGTCAGCTCCCCTTCTGACCTTTCCCAGTTTGATTTTGTAGTGCCACCCCAGCCAATCTGGGGCTTGCGGTGTTCCTCGGCCCACTGACAGAGTGCGCGGAGGCAGTGCAAGACGGCGTCATCGGCAGTCCGACACGTAATACTAAAGTGAAACTTCTAGTAGTCGTCCATGGCGGCCTCCCCCAACGATCCGGGTGTCAGTGCGAGATATGTTCATCCAGCTTCTCCACAAACCGGACAGAACAAGGACTTCGAGTCACACGTGCGGCGTCAGGGCGCGGCTTCAGCCGCGCCGCAAGCTCGCGGCCACCATTTCCCGCGGCTTTAGCCGCTGAGGTGGGTCATCCACTGGGTACTGACCTGTGAAGCGGACGACCACTTGTAATCACTTGCGTCAGCGACGAGCCTCCGCTTCACAGGGTTTTCCTCGATATAACGGACGTGGGTTTCGTAGTCCTTTGTGTCACGAATACGGTGATCGTTGAACCCGCGTTGCCAGACGGGAAATTGGAGTCTCAAAATCTTGCCAATGGCGTGCGATGCCCCGCCTTTGAGGTACTGGACCGCGCGTTCCAACGTTGTCTCTTTGGACGGCGTCAGCAGTACATGAATGTGTTCTGGCATGAGCACGAAGGCGTGCAATCGGTAGGCCCCTTTTTCCTTGTAAGCAAAGAGAGTGTTGACAAAAATCTGACAAACTTCCTCTTTCACAAACAGCTTGCGACTCTCCCAGGTTCGGGAGGTGATAAAGAATGTGCCCGGAATCGTTCCATATCGCTTAGGGGCTGCGATGACCTCAGCGGCTAAAGCCGCTATCTATATCCCCAACTTTTCGGCACGGCTGAAGCCGTGCCCTGACGAACAATAATCATTTCCCCGCTTTGAATTCCTCCATCATCTTCATAAATTCCCGGAACAAATATCCCGAATCGTGGGGCCCAGGGGACGCTTCCGGGTGGTACTGGACGCTAAAGAGCGGCATCGATTTATGTCTCAAGCCTTCGAGGGTCTGGTCATTGAGATTGATGTGGGTCAACGTGACCTCGCTCACCTTCAGCGAATCGGGGTCCACGGCGAACCCGTGATTCTGGGCGGTAATTTCAACCTTCTGGGTCTCCAGGTTCATGACCGGATGGTTGCCACCATGATGCCCGAACTTGAGCTTGAAGGTTTTCCCGCCCAAGGCCAGACCCATGATCTGGTGGCCGAGGCAAATCCCGAAGACGGGAACGCGTCCCGCCAGTTGGCGGACATTCTTGGCGGCGTAGTCCACGGGTTCGGGATCTCCGGGGCCATTGGAGAGAAACACCCCGTCCGGCGCGAGTTCCATCACCTGTTTTGCGGTCGTTGCCGCCGGGACGACCGTAACCCGGCAGCCCTCATCCACAAGCCGTCGCAGAATGTTCTGTTTGATTCCGAAATCGTAGGCAACGACATGGAATCGCGGCTCCGGGAGACTGGCATTGGCTTTCACGCCGAGATCGACCGAAGGTTCCTTCCACTCATACCGCGTTGCGGTCGTCACGCGCGTTGCCAGGTCGAGCCCGACCATGCTCGGAGATTTTCGGACTTTCTCGACCAGAGCATTCGCGTCGAGCGTGACGGTGGAAATCCCACCACGCATGGCGCCGTGGTTGCGCAAGTGCCGGACAAGTGCCCGTGTATCAATGTCAGAGATGATGGGCACACCATGATGCGCCAGCAGCGAACCCGCATCCTCTTCCGAGCGCCAGTTGCTGATCCACTGGCTCAACTCGCGAACCACCAAACCCTCGGCGTACGGTCGCGCGGACTCGGAATCGAGAGAATTGGTTCCGTAATTGCCGATGTGAGGGTAAGTCAGGATGACAATCTGCCCGGCATAGGAAGGGTCCGTGAAAATTTCCTGGTAGCCCGTTAAGGAAGTATTGAAAACAACTTCTCCAAAACGCTCACCTGGGGCGCCGCCGCCGCGCCCCTTGAACACTCTGCCATCTTCTAAGGCGAGGATCGCCTCCACCGTTTCTCCGCAAAATGGATTCGATAAACTATCATACCGTAATTCTGATTCCTGTCAGCTTCATCTTTTGGGAAGATGCCTTGCGAATGAAAAACCAAATCAGTCGATAGAACACTCCGGCGTATTGGGGTGCCGAAACTATTCGACAAGGCCGAGCTCACTGATGGGCCAGTACGCAAAAACGGCCTTTCCAACGATGGATTTCTGATCGACTGTTCCCCAAACGCGGCTGTCGTTCGACATCTCCCGATGGTCACCGAGGACGTAATATTGCCCGGGCGGAACCATGACCGGCATGCGAGTCTGATGGTCGTGGAAACGCGCGGGGAGATACGACTCGTTCAGCGGCGCGCCGTTGATCAACACCCGGCCATCCACCAGGCTGACCCATTCGCCTGGCAAGCCCACCACGCGCTTGACATAGGATTTTGAGGGATCGAGCGGAAAACGGAAGACGACAATGTCACCGCGGTGGATCGGCCCCAGCCGGTAAGTCAGCTTATTGACGAGAATCCGTTCAAGGTGGGAAAGATGAGGAACCATGCTCGTTCCTTCAACCTGGACAGGTTGGTAAAGGAAAAAGATGACAATGAACGCCAGGAGTAAAGAAAGAATGAGGTCCCGCAGCCAATAGCGCATCTCGAAAAATCGATAGGTGCGGCTGTGGTGTGGCGCAACAACGGATTCCGGAGCGTGAGGGTTAGGCACTTTCACCACGTCTCTACTTATAGCATATGGACTGTCGCGCTTGCCATGCCCGCGCGGGGCGGAACAACTCTTGCTATGCCCACCTGAAGGTGAAGGCTACTTTAATCTGGCCCGCTAGCGGTGCGGCCCATGAGCTCATCACCAAAAGCGCCGTTATGGTCTGATAGAATGGGCGGCCCGAAATGTCCCCTAACCAACACCGCTTCGCGCTGATCATCCCGGCTCTCAACGAAGCGGAATCAATTGGCCGCCAGCTCGGCGAAATCCCGCCGGGTCTTGTGGTCCAAACGATCGTTGTGGACAACGGGAGCACCGACCAAACCGGGGAGGTTGCGAAAAATGCAGGTGCGGAGGTGGTGCTTGAACCGCGCAGGGGGTACGGGAGCGCTTGCCTCACGGGCCTTGCACGCCTTCGCCCTGAAGTCACTGCGGTGCTCTTCCTGGACGCCGACCTTTCGCACTCGCCGGAGGATATCGAAAGAATTGTGTCCATTTTCGGAAATGGTCGTTGGGACATGGTCATCGGTTCGCGAGTGCTCGGCCAGGCGGAGGAGGGTGCGCTCACGCCCGTCCAGCGATTTGGCAACTGGCTTACCACGCTGCTCATCCGGCGGCTGTGGGGAGCATCGTTTACCGACCTCGGCCCGCTTCGAATTGTGTCGCGCGACGCCCTCCGGCGCATCGAGATGCGCGATCCTGACTTTGGCTGGACGGTTGAAATGCAGGTGAAGGCGGCGCGTCTCGGCCTGCGTTTTACCGAAATCCCCGTCAGATATCGGCAGCGACGATTCGGCAGGTCAAAGGTTTCGGGTACCATCACAGGAAGCGCCCGCGCGGGATTCAAGATTCTATGGACGGTGTACCACGCGTGGCGTGAAACCACGTGAGGAGCGTCCATGTGTTCTTGATTCCAGAAGGAGATTCATGTACACGCCCCCGATGCCCACTCTCGACAAACATCGCATGATGACGTCGCTGTTGCTCCTTGTGCTTGCTTTCATCGCCCCTTTTTCCAGTATGCGGGCGCAGCAGCCGGAAGCGCCCCCTGCGAAGGCCCAGCCGCCCACCGAACAGCCTCGCTGGACGAATCGCGGCCACTGGAACTTCGGATTCCAAGTCGGCTACGGCGTGGAGAATGCCATCCCCAGAAACCTCTCGCATGTCAACATGCTCATCTTTCAACCGCAATTGGGGCTGATCGTGAAGAATTTCCAAAGCGGGCCGTTACGCCGATTTGAGCTCGTCAATGAAGGGGTGATCGGAAACGCCGTGCATCCGGGCGGCCATATGCTGGGCACGACGCTCTTTTTCCGATTCGACTTTAAGCCACGGAAGAACGTAATGCCCTTTTTTGACGCGGGCGCCAGCGCCATGCACACGACGCTCGCCACGCGTGCCCCCGAAGTCAGCGGCACCACCCAGTTTATGCCGCAAGGAGGGCTGGGGATTCAGTACTTTTTCCGGCCCCAGCGTGCCTTCGTGGTCGAGTACCGCTACTTTCATATGTCGAATGCCGGCCTGCAGCAACCCAACGAGGGATTTAACGGCAGCATGATTACCCTCGGCTTTCGCTGGCTGCGCCGCTGACCGCCCTTCCTTATTTCGAATGGCAGGTGAAGTGGACTACTCGTGAGACCCCCGGGTCCTCTCGGCAGGCCGGGGTAGGGGTTTGTTCTCAACGCGCAGAGCGTTCTCCAGTGACTCTATCGTTCGGCGCTGCTCGCGGTTCAGGTGTTTGGGAACCACGACGTGGACGGCCACGTAGAGGTCACCGGGACCGTGGCCGTCGATGCTGGGGAAGCCCTTGCCGCGTAACCGGAACACCGATCCGGTTTGGGTTCCTTCCGGGATCCGCAGCCGCTCCTGGCCGCGCAGGAGCGGAACTTTAACTTCGGCACCCAGCGCCGCCTGAACGAGCGAGATGGGAATGGTGCAGTAGAGGTCCCGGCCCCGCCGCTCGAGGAACGGGTGCTCGCGAATCGAGACCAGAACGTAGAGGTCGCCGGGCGGGCCGCCCTGCTGGCCAGCTTCTCCTTCCCCGCTGACGCGAAGGCGCATCCCGTCTTCCACTCCAGCGGGGATCTTGAGCCCCAACACTTTTTCCTGACGGACTCGGCCTTCACCCTGACACTCGGGGCAAGCCTCGCGGATCATCTGGCCAGCCCCCGCGCATTGCGGGCAGGTGCGCGCGATGGTAAAAAATCCCTGGGTGCTTCGGATTTGCCCGCGGCCGTTGCACGCCGAGCACGTCACCGGCTCGCTGCCCTTCTTTCCACCCCGGCCGTTACATGCCGCGCATATCTCCCAGCGAGGGATCTTGATCTTGGTTTCGAGTCCGGACGCGGCCTCCGTAAAGTCAATCTCCAGGTCGTAACGAAGGTCGGCGCCGCGCTTGGCTCTCGAGCCGGACCGTCCGCGTCCGAAGACGTCGCCAAACCCGAAGAAGTCTCCAAAAATGTCGGAGAAATCCGAAAAGATCGAGGCGTTAAAGTCGGGACCGTACCCGCTTGAATTGCCTACTCCGGCATGACCGAAACGATCGTAAGCAGCACGCTTTTGGCCGTCGGCGAGCACTCCATACGCCTCGCTGATTTCTTTGAACTTTTCTTCCGCGGATTGCGGATCGCCGGGATTTTTGTCGGGGTGGTACTGCAACGCAAGCTTCCGGTAGGCGCTCTTCAATTCCTGCTCGCCCGCATCTCGCGAGACACCCAAGACTTCGTAATAATCACGTTTTTGACTCAATGAGTGCCCTCGAACCAACTACCTGCTGAGGAGCGCTGCTCTCCCCCGCGGAGGCTACGTCTAGGCCGGTTTGTCTTACTCGGTATGGCCGGATTTCGCTTTCGCCACGGCGACTTTGACAATCGCCGGGCGCAACAAGCGCTTTTTCAACCTATATCCTCGCTGCATTTCTTCCAGGATTTCGTGATCACGATGTTCATCCGTCTCGACCATTTCGACAGCATGGTGGAGGTGGGGATCAAAATCCCTACCGACGGTTTCAAACGAAGTCAAACCCGCACGGCCCAGCGCTTCCAGGAGTTCCTTGTGAATCAATTCGAGCCCCTGGTAGAACTGCTCCGGCGCGCCCTCCGTACGGTGCGCCAGCGCCCGGTCAAAAGCGTCCAGGGTGGGCAAAAGGGCATAGATCAGATCGGCTGTGGCATGTTGAAGAAACTCTTCCCTTTCGCGCTGCGTGCGCTTGCGGAAGTTCTCGAGTTCCGCCTGCTTGCGGAGCAGGAGGTCGGTCAAATCATTTTTTTCTGCCGTAAGCTTGTCGACCAGGGCCTGCAATTCAGCCTCGCCGGCGGGGCCGGGGGTCGCAGAAGTCCCCGTGTCTTGGGCTTCGCCCTCGCCCGTTGCGGCGGCATCCTGTGAATCTTCCGGCATCATCAGTTCCTTTTCGCCTTCCATACGTTTCCATTCTACCCCATTCCTGCGACCGGCTACCTTTCGGCGTACAAATCTGGAGATTGGATCAAGCCGGCAGGAATCTTTCTAACTTGCGCTGAGCAAACGCGTGCAGAGGTGCGCAACGTAGTCGACCGTGGGAATCGCACGGTCGTATTCAATTCGAGTGGGACCCACCACGCCGAGGGCCCCCACGACGCGGTTACGGTAGCGGTACGGCGCCACAATCACGGCGCAGTTCTGCATTTCGTGCGCGGGGTTCTCGCGCCCGATCACCGTCACCACGCCCGTGCCGGGAGTTTGCAGGCAGGCGCTCAAAAGCTTCACGACCTTCACTTTTTCTTCAAAAGCTTTGAGCAATTCTTTGAATGCTCCCGAATCCGCAAAATCCGGCTGATCGACCAGCGCCTCGGTCCCGTCCACGAACAGCCGTCCCATTTCTTCCCGGCCGAGCGCCCCAGATTGGAACAGGACGGCAACGGTTGATACCATGCGGTCGCAAAGCGTCTTCATCCGCTCCAGCCGGTTGAAAATCTCCACGCGAATTGCCCAGAGCGACCAACCTCGAAACTCATCGTTCAAAAACTCCGCCGCCCGGTCGAGTTCTTGCTGACTGAATTCCTCACTCAGCGAAATCACCTTGTTCTCGAACAAGTCGGGCCTCGATACGATCACGGCGAGGACCCGGCGCTCCGGCAAAGACACGAATTTGATATGTTCCAGCAGGTTTTCCTCGAGGGCTGGCCCTAACACGATTCCCACGTGCTTCGAAACTTGAGCCAGGACTTCCGAGGTGCGCGCCATCAGTTGCTCGGGCTCATCGCCGGAGGGCTCCAGCGACTCCTCTATGAACTTTTCGGTTTCAGGAGCAAGCCGTCTAGCCTCGGCCAGCCAGTCGACGTAGTAGCGGTACGCGCGGTCGGTGGGAACACGACCCGCGGAAACATGGGGCTGAACGAGAAACCCCTCCCCTTCCAGTTCGGCCATCACGCTGCGAATCGTCGCCGAACTCCACATCGATTCGAGCAGGCAGGCAACCGATTTCGAGCCCGCTGGCACCCCGGTCTCGATAAACAGGCGAACGATGGTCGCAAGGACCTCGTTCTGTCGCTGGTCGAGTTTTCTCGTTTCAGGCGGCATTGAGCTAAACGCCTTATTATGAATACAATCGAAGAATACTTCCAGTATATATTAGCTCCATTGGCACTCATTGTCAAGGAGTGCCAAAGCGGATGATCCGCTCGCGGTCCGGTCCGGCCCGCTATTCACGGCCCGGCTTCTCCGCAAGCGATCTTATCACGGGTCCTTTCTTTTCAATAATATCCTGGCTTCGTTCCGGTGATTCTGAATATCAAGCTAACTCAGGTCAGTCCGCCAAGGCGCTTTCTTTCAGCCATTTGCCGCGCCCCTGTCGCGCCAAAGCGGAGACCTTCCGGTGGGGCCTCGCCATCATAAAGAAGGCTGCCCATCGGGCCACTTCTACATTCATCGCTCCTTTGTTTTCAATACCATCGTGGGTTCGTTCCGCCATTTCTTCAATTTCAATGCCCCGCAGACGCCAGCCTACCTCACTTTGTCACGACGCCTACTCCCTGCATATGCCGGATCAACATTGATATTCATACCTCGATATTTTGTAAGTCTTATCGCGGTCGGTTGTGGCCACGAGCCTCCTCCCCCGGGCCGCGCAGCGCCTCAAACGATGTAGGCTAACACGTGTAGCCTCTGAAATCAAGAGCCAGGCTGGTGAAAAGGGCTATTTCTTGGGCGCGGCGGGCATGGGCTCGAGGAGCTGTTCCTTGCGGTAGACGAGGGCGTTGGTATCGTAGGCGGCGATTTCGAAATCGTGACCGTGAGTGATGGCGTCGCATGGGCAGGCTTCCACGCAGTAGCCGCAGAAGATGCAGCGGTTGTAATCGATGTTGTAAACCTTGGCGAAGCGTTCGGCGGCGCTGATGCGATGGTCCGTGGTGTTCTCGGCGGCCTCGATGTAAATGCAGTTCGAGGGGCAGGCCGCGGCGCAGAGGAAGCAGGCAACGCATTTCTCGAGCCCGCTTTCGTCACGGCGCAGCACGTGCACGCCCCGGTAGCGATCCTCGAAGTGCACCGGCTCATCCGGGTAATTCTCGGTCACCGTCGGCCCCAGCATCGTCCGAAAAGTAACCGTGAAGCCCTTGGCGAGCGCGGCGGCCGAATTGGCAATTTCTTTGAAAATATTCCCCATGGTTCCCTGCCCCGCCAGTATAGTCGAGCGACCGCAGCGGGTCAATCGAACTTGCCCGCTCCGGGCATACAACCGCACCGCTTTACAGTGAATCCAACATACGAATG
>JACQNR010000189.1 GCA_016202975.1 Acidobacteriota bacterium | reverse complement strand
GGCCTCGACGGCGGTGCGCCCCTCGTGTGACGCCTTGTGCGCGAGCATCGGCTCGCCCGCCACGTCGCCGATGGCGAAGATGCTGGGCTCGGCGGTGCGGCGCTGGCCATCGACCTGAATGAATCCGCGCCCGTCGCGCTGCACTCGCGTCTTGTCAAGGCCCGGAAAATCCGAGTTCGGCTTGCGTCCGACGGAGACGAGCACGGCTTCATAGGTCTGTTCCTCTGCCGGGGCTTCCGCACCTTCAAACCTAATGTGCACGCCGTCTTTGGTCTCAGTGGCGGAGGCGACTTTGGTGTTTACCACGATCTTGCTGAACATCGTGCCGAGGCGCTTCGCGAGCGGCATGACCAGGTCGCGGTCCGCGCCGGGGAGAATACCATTCAACATTTCGACGACGGAAACTTGCGTGCCCAGCGCGGCGTAAACCGTTCCCAATTCGAGCCCGATATACCCGCCGCCCACCACCAACATGGTTTTGGGAATGTAGGGCAATTCGAGCGCGCTGGTGGAATCGAGAAAGCGCGAACCGGAAAGGCCCGGAATTCCCGCCGGACGCGAACCGGTGGCGAGCACGATATGGTCAACACTCAGGCGGACCGCCTCGTTGCCATTTTTTTCAATGCGCAGCGTCTTGGGATCAACCACGCTGGCGCGGCCTTGAACGTATTGCACCGAGCGCGCCTTCGAGAGCTGGCCGAGTCCGCCGGTCATTTTCTTGACCACGTTGCTTTTCCAGGTGCGCAGCTTATCGACGTCGATTTTCGGCGCACCGAATTCGATGCCCCAGTTGGCGGCGTGCTTGGATTCATTAATGAGCGCGGCGACGTGCAGCAGCGCCTTCGAGGGGATGCAACCTTTGTAAAGACAGACGCCACCCGGGTTGGGTTCCATGTCGATGAGCGCAACCTTCATCCCGAGGTCGGCGGCCAGAAACGCGGCGGCGTAGCCGCCCGGGCCCGCTCCCACCACGGCGAGTTGTATAGACTGGGAAGTTTCGCTCATCGATGGTCTCCAGTATTATTGTGCGCAACTTTTATAATGTGTCATCCTGAGCGAAGCGAAGGATCTCTGCATTTCAGAAAGCAAGAACTGCCGAGATCCTTCGTCGTCCCGATGAAGAACGCCGGGACTCCTCAGGATGACAAGCTTGCATGCTGTAGCGGCGGCGTCCTCGCCGCCGAAGCACCAAAAAACGGCGATGAGGATATCGCCGCTACGAGTCGCGGGTCACAGACCCGCGCCACAACTATCCCTCAAACGGCAGCAGGAACGCCTGTTCGAGCGCTTCCACCAGCCAGCGCAGAAATCGCGCGGCGTCGGCGCCGTCAATCACCCGATGGTCGTAAGAAAGCGAGAGCGGCAGCAGCAAGCGCGGCTGGAACAGTCCGTTGATATAGACCGGTTCCATACGTCCGCGCGAGATGCCGAGGATCGCGACTTCCGGCGAATTGACGATAGGCGAGAAGTGCGTACCGCCGATCCCGCCCAGATTGGAAATCGTGAAGACGCCGCCTTCCAGGTCTTCCAATGTGATTTTGCGGTTGCGCGCGCGCTCGGCGACCGCGGCAATCTCCGCGGAAAGCTGGATGATGTTCTTCGTGTCGGCGTTGCGGATGACCGGAACAAGCAATCCGCGTTCGGTATCGACCGCCACGCCGACGTTCACGTATTTCTTGTATACGATCTCCTGGCGCGCCATATCGACGCTCGCGGCGAACTGTGGGAAGACCTTGAGGGCCGAGGCGATTACCTTGGTGGCGATCGCGGTCATGGAAATCTTGGTTGCGAACTTGGCCTCCAGCTTCTTGCGCAATTGCTCGAGCTCGGTGATGTCGGCCTTGTCGTGGTTGGTCACATGCGGAATCGTCGCCCAGGCGCGCGAGAGGTGCATGGCGGTCTTGCGCCGCACGCTCGACATGGCCTTGCGCTCGATTTCGCCCCAGCGGGAGAAGTCGGGGAGGGAAGTAGAGGCTGGGGCGGCCGCGGAAGTCGCGGCGGGCGCCGGAGCGGGCTCGGGTGCGACCTGGCGCATGCGCTCGCGGACGTAGGCGCGAACGTCTTCCTCGGTAATGCGGCCGTCCTCTCCGCTGCCGCCGATTTCGTGGATATCTAGGCCTAGTTCGCGTGCCAGTCGCCGCACGGAGGGCGTGGCCGCGACGGTCACGCGGGGAAGGGCGACTTCTCCCTGAACGCGCGCCGGAGGTGTGGGGAGTGGAGGCGGCCCAGGTTTCGCCTCCGGTTTCGGCGCTTCAATTTTGGGAGTTTTGGGTGGAGCGACAACCGGGACCGCAACCGGACTCGCGCTCTTTACGGGAAGCGTCGCCGCCGCGGGTTTGGGAGCGCTCGCGGCCGCGCCACTTTCGACAGTCAGAATCAACCCCCCCACATTCAGCTTCTCGCCGGGCTTGACATGAACCGTCTTTACCGTGCCCCCGACGGGCGACGGAACTTCAATAGTCGCCTTGTCGGTTTCGAGTTCGAGGACTGGCTGGTCGGGCTGAATCGCATCTCCGGGAGCGACGAGAACCTTCAGCACATCGCCCGCCGCGATGTTTTCACCGAGTTCAGGAAGCCGGAATTCTGTGGTCATGATCCCAGCATTCGCAACTAAGGTTTAAGAACTACTAAGCCTCACGCAGAGACGCAAAGGCGCAGAGCCTTTCGAAGAAATTCAGGCTCACGTCGAGGCGCGAAGGCGCAAAAAAACTGCGCAGAAACTGCCTCCCTGTTCCTTTGCGTTCTTTGCCACTTTGCGTCTCTGCGTGGAGTACTTATTTCTTCCTGCCGATTCCCTGACAAGTTCTAACTTACTGCGGGATCCGGTTTCTCGGGATTAATTTCGAGCTCTTCGATCGCGCTTTTCACATTCTCAGGTTTGATTTTGCCATCGCGGACGAGCGCGTCAAGCGTTGCGACGGTGATGTGTCGCGCATCGACTTCAAAGAAGTCGCGCAGCGCGGCGCGCGACTCGCTCCGTCCGAAGCCGTCCGTGCCCAGGCAATTGAGCTCGCGCGGAACCCAGCGGGCGATGCAAGCGGGAAGCGCCTTCAGGTAGTCCGACGCCGCCACGAACACGCCCGGCGCGTCCTTCAGGCATTCGGTGACGTAGGCCAGGCGCGGGGGCGAAGTCGGGTTGAGGCGATTCCACCGCTCCGCCCCATTGCCATCACGGTAAAGCTGTGAGTAGCTAGTCACGCTCCAGACGTCTGCCGCCACTCCGAATTGTTCGCTCAGGATTTTCTGGGCTTTGAGCGCTTCGTTCAAAATTGCCCCGCTGCCGAAGAGTTGTGCGCGAAGTTTGGCTTTGGGGTCGCCCGATTCGCGAAGACGGTACAGGCCCTTGAGGATGCCGTCCGCCGAGCCTGCGGGCATGGCGGGCATCGCGTAGTTTTCATTCATCACGGTGAGGTAGTAGAAAATGCTTTCACCGTGGTCGAACATGCGGCGGATACCTTCCTGGATGATTACGGCAATTTCGTAGGCGAAGGCAGGATCGTAGGCCATGCAGTTGGGCACGGTCATGGCGTTGAGGTGGCTGTGACCATCCTGATGCTGGAGGCCTTCGCCGGCCAACGTCGTGCGGCCCGCTGTTCCACCCAACAGGAAACCTCGGGCGCGGGAATCGGCTGCGGCCCAGATCAGATCGCCCACGCGCTGGAATCCGAACATGGAATAGAAAATGAAGAACGGAATGGCGTTGATGCGGTGGGTCATGCAAGCCGTTCCGGCGGCGATGAAGGAAGCGAGCGAACCCGCTTCGTTGATGCCCTCTTCCAGAATCTGCCCGCTCTTGGCTTCTTTGTAGTAGAGAAGTGTTTCCTTGTCCACCGGCTCGTAGATCTGCCCCAAGTGGGAGTAAATGCCAACCTGGCGGAAGAGCGCCTCCATGCCGAAGGTGCGCGCCTCGTCGGGAACGATGGGGACAATCAGCCTGCCGATTTGAGGGTGGCGCAGCAGCTTCGATAGCATTCGCACGAACGCCATGGTGGTGGAGGCATCGCGGCCCTCGGTCCCCTTGTAGAATTCCTCGAAGGTCTCTTCCAAATCTACTTCCAGGCGAGTGCAAGCGAGGTCGCGATGGGGAACATGGCCACCCAGCGCCTCACGACGCTCTCGCAGATAGACCATTTCAGGGCTGTCCTCGGGGGGCCGGTAGAAGGGTGCCTGGGCGACTTCCTCGTCGGAAATGGGAATACCGAAGCGGGTGCGGAATTCGCGCAACTCGTCTTCGTTCATTCTCTTCTGCTGGTGCGTGATGTTGCGACCTTCGCCAGCTTCACCGAGACCGTAGCCTTTGATAGTGCGCGCCAGAATCACGGTCGGCGAGCCCTTGTTTTCGACGGCGGCTTTGTAGGCGGCGTAAACCTTTTCCGGATCGTGCCCGCCACGCCGCAGCTTGTAGAGTTGTTCGTCGGAGAGGTGCTTTACCATTTCCGCCAGGCGCGGGTCCGCCCCGAAGAAATGCTGGCGGATGTAGCTTCCCGGTTCAACGGAGTACTTCTGGTATTCGCCGTCCACCACCTCGCCCATGCGCTTGGCGAGCAAGCCATCGTCGTCTTTGTCCAACAGCTGATCCCAGTCGTTCCCCCAGAGAACTTTGATCACGTTCCAACCCGCGCCCCGGAACATGGCTTCCAGTTCTTGAATGATCTGCCCGTTGCCACGGACTGGCCCGTCGAGCCGCTGCAGGTTGCAGTTAATGACAAAGATAAGGTTATCGAGCTTCTCGCGTGCCGCCAGTGAGATGGCGCCCAGCGCCTCGGGTTCGTCGGTCTCGCCGTCGCCCAAGAAGGCCCAGACCTTAGTGTCCGTCGACGGCGTCAGTCCCCGGTCCTCCAGATAGCGATTGAACCTCGCCTGGTAGATAGCCATGATGGGGCTCAACCCCATGGAAACGGTGGGGAACTCCCAGAATTTCGGCATCAGCCAGGGATGGGGGTAGGAGGAAAGCCCGCCGCCGGGGTGCAGTTCCCGGCGGAAATTTTGCATCTGCTCGAGCGAGATGCGGCCTTCGAGAAACGCTCGCGCATAGATGCCGGGTGAGGCATGGCCCTGAAAGTAAATGATGTCACCGTCATTCTGGCCCTGGCGGCCTCGGAAGAAGTGATTGAACCCGATCTCGTACAGGGTGGCGGCGGAAGCATAGGTCGAAATGTGCCCGCCGATTCCGGTTTCCTCACGGTTGGCGCGCACCACCATGGCCATGGCGTTCCAGCGAATCAGGCTCTTGATGCGACGCTCGAGTTCCCGGTTTCCAGGGAAGGGAGGCTGCTGGTCGGCGGGAATCGTATTGATGTAGGGCGTGTTGGCGGTGAAGGGAATCGCCACGCCCGCCTTGCGCGCGTGAACCTGCAGCTCGCGCAACAGCCGGGCAACCCGCTCCGGGCCCTTTTGCTGCAACACGTAATCGAGCGACTCGCGCCACTCGCGCGTTTCCGTTAATTCTTCTTCCGCGTCTGCCGGAGCGGCCTGCACCGCACCCATTTCGGAGGCATTCTCGACATTGGGCGAGTCCGTTTCCTGGTCTGTGGGCATTGGCCTTCCCCTGGCGGCGACCGGCGCACTTCCCCAGCCCCGCGTCCTCTTTCGGACGATTAATACAAATTATTTCGCTCGATCCTGCGGCTTCTAGTTCCGTTCCAACTTCGTCATCCGCGCCATTGCGGCCGCAGCGATCCGGGGTCTCCGCAGGCTTGGCTGTAAACGCTCAGCCAGAATAAGTTGGAACGGAACTAGCATACCACGGGATGCGCATGGAGGGCACGATGTGGCGTTTGCGTGAGGGTGGATTGGAGGTAGGATAATGGCATCGCCTGACGCGCCCTCGGCCAGAGGAATCTGGCCTGCAAGCGGCGGCCGAGCCGGGCCCGCGCCAGCCAAAAGGAGGGCCCCGCGAAGACTCCCTTCGCTCCCTTTAGTCATCTTATCGCACACATCGCAGCTGGCGCGATGCATGCGCCACCCGCGAACTCCCGATAACGGGCGTCAGCGGCCCGGAAGTATTCCCACTTGCCTTGCCGTCCCATGGCCGCCTCCTCGAGAAAACCTCGAGCCTTGGTTACACCATTGACGGCTTGACGGATTACATTTCTAAATGGCGTGACGGCACCTCACCAGTAAAATTTGACATGACTCTATACGCAGGATTGATTTCCCGGCGGCTTCCCGGTAGTATCGTCGGCGAGCAGGTAGCAGGGGCCGCGCTCGCCAAACTCGCGCTTGGGTGCGCCAGGCCCGCGGCGCCCGAGCGGCAGTGCTTCCCGACTCATGCCGAAAGCAGAGCATTCTTGCCGTATCGTCATTAACAGCGAGGCCCGGCTGCTGCGCGTGCTGAGGGGCGTGGTTCGCATCTGCGCCCGCGAAGC
>JACQNR010000184.1 GCA_016202975.1 Acidobacteriota bacterium | reverse complement strand
GTGTTCACAAGGTCGCAGACACCCTTCTTCGTCCTTCCTACGTTCTGGCGTTACTATTCTGCGACCAAGGATCTTGATTTCTTGTACCGAGCATATCCGCTGCTCAAGCGGGAGTATCAGCAGTACTGGAATGCGCCCCACCACCAGACCCCGGTTGGCCTGGCGACCAACCGCGATCTCGGCGATCCCAGGCTTTCCCCGGAGCTTGCTTCCGAAGCCGAGGTCCTCGATTGGATGCCGGTATTCGGAGGCGACGTGCGTCGCTGCGTGCCGGTGGGCACCAATGCCGGGCTGGTCAGCTATGCGCGCGTGCTCTCGCGCATCGCCAAGGAGATCGGCCGCGACGACGAGGCGCGCACCTTCGCCAAGGAGGCCGACACCAGAACAGCCCTGATCAACAAATATTGTTGGAACGAAGAGGCCGGGCTGTTCCTGGAATACGACTACGTCGCGCAGAAGCAGCTTCCTTACGTTTCCGAATTCGCCTATTGGACCTTGTGGACGGGCGTTGCGAACCGCAAGCAAGCGGCCCGGCTCGCGGACAATCTGCACTTACTCGAGAAGTCTCACGGGCTTGCCTGCACGGACAAGGACTATCCCGATCCACACACCGATGCAGCGTATGAGTTGAAGAATAGCGCGCCCTACCGTCGCCTTCAGGATCTGCCGCCGCAAAAGGACGCGCCGCCGGAGTACATCGGTGGCCGCAATCCGCTGATGTGGATGTACCCGGCGGGCTGGGCGACGACGCAGATCATCGTCACGGCGGGCCTCGACGCTTACGGCTATTCGGAAGCCGCGAAGCGCATCTCGGCCAAGTATCTGAACCTCATGCTCGATCAGCATCAGAAAACCGGTCAGCTCTGGGAGAAATACAATGTGGTCGACGGCAGCTTGATTCTACCCAACGCCCGCTATGGCAACCTTCCCTATCACAGCTTCACGGCTGCCGCCGTAGTCCTTCTTGGGCGGCGCGTCTTCCAGAATCAAGCACTTCAGACGGTTTAGATGCGAGTCGATCAGCGGACGCGTTCACGACCGCAGATGTAGAAAAGGAATACTAAAGTTGGGAAGAATATTTGAAACAATACCCCGTCGGACATTACAACCCAAACGGAAACCATTTCTTCGCCTACTCGATTAAAGATAAGGTGGTGGACGGGCCCAACCCGAAACCTATTACCTATCGGAACCCAGATGCGGGACTCTAGATTTCAAAGGATATTTACGAGGCTATCAGTGAATCGGAAATTCCGAGAGGACTGGGATGGACCGCGAATCTGTGAAATAGCTATCGCGTGAACTATGTCGCGCGCCGATGCCGCAGGTCAGTCCGTAAGGGGTGAATTCCGGGCGCTGCGGATCGAACGTTTGAATAATCTGATAAACCGAAAAATATTTGTCAAATCTCAGTGAAAATAACCGTGAAGTTAATGCTAGCGTTGTTAGAGAAGCCGGGAAGGTGTCTTGGGGGACCGTCATGAAGCCGAAGATACTCATTGCAATGTTTTGGCTATTACCGTCATTTTGTTTCGCGCTCGGCAGCGAGGATGATTACGTGCGAACCGACGGTGCGAGGTGGGTTCTTGGCACGAGATCCGTTGAGAGAACCCTTGTTTTCAAGGACGGAATGATCCGCACAGAGAATTTCCGGAACAAGCTCGATGGCCACGAATTGGCCCATGCCCCTTTGCCCACGGAGATGCCCTGGAATTTTATCTCCTCGAAGACCAGAAAGTTGCGCCAGGGCGAACTTCAGTTGGATATCGACTTGATGCACGACTCGCTCGCGGTTACCAAGACTTATGTTGTGTACCCTGGAAGGAGCATTGTGCGCGAATGGACTACCTTCCGGAATGCCGGTTCCGTTCCAATCGCGGTTTCAGATCCAGAGTTTCTTGACCTAGCAGGTTGATGAAAAAGTCGAAAAAACGCTTGTTTTGCCGTACTTTAACAATCGTAAGTTCCTTGTTTTCAGCGTAGGCTATATCCCTAGTCAGCACGAAAAAGGGTTTTTCATCAACCTGCTAAACATCCAGTCAGCGGGTTCGAAATTCTTGGATTTCCACTGGATAACCGGCGGTGAAAATCAAGTCGGTTCCTGGGTACTCAAGACTGAGCAACTCAGCACGGAAAAGCCGCGCCTATTCGATTCCGCCGATCCATATCCGACAACCGACGCATGTGCGGAAGTTGTGAACAATGAAATCAATGTAAAGATATTTCTGGGCGGTCACCAGGTGTGGCCGGCGGCGAATTGGCGTTATATACCCTCCGCCGCAGGCGTTCCTGTGCCATTCAGCACGGACATCGAAGTGAGTCAAGGTGATCGGTTACAATTTCGCACCGAGACGAATGCGAACGCAACATTCGATTTGGCTGCGTATGACCCAACGATCGTCTATGAGGACGGCGAGACACATATCGCGTCAAAAGAATTCTCAGGCGAACAGGGTCGCAACGGCTGGCGCTACCAGGCTATCAAGAATGGAACATGCGTCGATTTGCAGTACGATGCGGCTACCAGGAAATGGCTTTACGATAGAGAGCATGTGGGCGCTCCATTCATTGGTGCCGACAACCAGCAAGCCGGGTCAGTGCCAGTGGCACGAATCTGGACCGCGCCGAAGCCGGGTAAAATCCGCATCACAGGGAAGGTCTGTAATACCGGCCGCCCATCGTACGCAAAGGTTGGCTCCTCAAGTTACGCACCCTGGGTGGCATTGGTCGATCGCCAAACCCAGGACGGCGTTTTTATCGGTTGGGATTACTTCGGCCATTGGGCGTCATCCTACGCGCTGGCTGCCGATGGCGGTGTTTCGGTCAAGCTCCATGTCGCCGGCTTTCGGCGGACGCTCGCGCCTGGTGAGTCCATTGTCACGCCCAAAGCATTCGTCGGTCTCTTTCGCGGTGACCTCGATGATGCCGGCCATGAGCTGCTGGATTGGCAATACCGCTATTTATGGGACTACACACGTGCCGCCTGGTTTCCCGGCATTCGCATGCTCGGGTATTGGCCTAAAGGAACTGTTTGGGGTCAGCCGGGTATGACTGCTTACGGCGGGAATCCGGATTGGCCGGGCTTCTTTCCCAAAGTGCTCCGGACGGTTGACTTGATGAGGTACGTCGGCGGCGACGCGTACGACCGCGAGTGGGGATGGTGGGATCGCGCCGGTGACTGGAATGGCCCGGACTTCCGAGAGGCAGGAAGGTATCTACGCAAGCATCAAATGGGGCAGGTGATATACATCACCCCTTATATGGTCGATCCTAAGTCGAACGTCGCCCACCAGCATCCCGATTGGGTACTCAATAATCGAGCAGGCGAACCGTCAAACTTGTATGGCGGTACGCTCGACCTGTCACGGCCGGAGGTCGTCGACTTCGTGAGCGCTCAGCTAGATGAGTTCGTCAAGCGGTGGGGCGATTTCGAAATGCGGGACGATTTTTGTTTTACCAGTCCAGACAAAGGCGATGAGACCCCCCTGCTCGGCCAGGATCAGGGATTTCGAGAAATTCTCCAAAGATTCTTGGATAAACACCCCGCGAGCGCATTTGACGGTGTCAATAACGGCGGGAACTACATCGGCTACGACTATGCCCGTTACGCATCCGCAATCAACTTCAGCGACGGGGCTGTGGGCATCCTTCGCAACTATTGGGAGTCGCTGCTATTCCCGCCTGACAAATCCAGCGATCAACCGGGACAGTATAATCCGGATAAATATGACAAAGCATTGTCGCGAGGCTGGCTTTCGATAAATTTCGAGATGCTCGGCGATACGTGGAATCCGGCAAAGCTCGAGGGACTACGCGAACTGATCGATATTTATCATTATCTCCGAAGCAGGGGTGTCGTCGGACGGTGGGTTCGTGTGTACCGCCCTGTGGTAACTGGTGACGATCCGACGTTGTACCTGGAGCGTCTGAGCCGAGATGGTTTACACGGGATCATTATTCCAAAACGCCCCGCTCCGCATGCCATTACGATCAAACCGAAAGGTCTTTTGTCGAATCAGAAATACAACGTGAGCTACCAGGAATCGGGCATCGTCCAAGAGCGCGCGGGTGCCGACTTGATGGAGAAGGGGATTGAGCTGGAGCATATGCCGGAAGGCGAATTGATCTATTTGAATTTGCCTCTGCACCCCGGCAGCAAAATCGACACTGCACCGCCTGAAGCACCGTCCCAGGTCGTCAAGCGCCGCGGCGAAAACTTGACCTACCCCGGTATCGAACTGCAGTGGAAGGCGGGCGCCGACGACAATTGGATTTCCTATTACGAAATTCTTCGTGACGGTGCTGTCATCGGCAAGGTCTCCAAGGGCACGTTCTACTTTGACCATTCCGCCGGCGCTGATTTGGCAGCTGACTACGAATTACGCACTGTTGACGGCGCAGGCAATGTTTCCGCCACGAGCCTGGCTCAGGGGCTCGCCGCGAAACGATCTCATATTGTCGATGATGCTCCGGGTGCGGGCATTACGTTCAGTCCGGAATGGAAGCATGCCTCTGAAACGCCACTCGTTGCATATCAAGGAACCCTGACCTCCGCGACAGGCGAGGCGCCACGGCGGAAATGACGTTTGAAGGCCGACGCGTGCTGTGGTTCGCCAAGCTTGGCCCGGACAATGGGACGGCCGCCTTCAGCAGCGACGGCGGGTCGGCCGAGATCGTGGACACCTATGCGGCGGATGACGTCTGGGGCGTGGCGGTCTACCGGAAGGACTTTGCCACGGTCGGCCGACATTCGCTCCATATCGAAGTGCTCGGCGAACACAAGGCTGATCCCAACGACCAGTCCAGCGGAACATTTGTCAATGTGGACGGGATTCGGGTCGAGATGGGATGACGCCGGTGGGTGGGAGCTGTATATCAAAGCCGGGGGGGCTGTCGAGCTGATAGCTGGAGTAGTTTTGTGCAAATAGGACGCTTGGCCGGAAAGATTTGTCTGATTACCGGAGCGGCGCGCGGCATTGGAGCGATCACAACACTTCTTTTCCCCCCCTAGGGCAACAGTGGCGGTCGTGGACATTACGGGTGATCTTGGCGACAAAGTTGTCGCCGACATCAACAACCGAGGCTGGCGAGCGATGTATTATCGCTGTGACGTAATAAAGGTGTCCGAGGTCTAGGCCACGGGAAGAGCTGCGGTCGAGGCCTTCGGCGCGTACCCGCGGCGTCTGGCCTGCTGACGTGAAAGGCAGGTGCTGTATTGACCTGGCCCGAAATTTTTTGCCATGCGCAGTGAGAGAGCTTGCATCCGGGAAAACTCACACTTTAATTGGCCCACTTTTCGGGGGGCACGTCTATGAACAACTGCCCCCCTTTTCTGTACCAATCATAATGTGAGTTCCTGGTGTGAAATCAACTCTTCTGCGGGGCAGGCGAGGGGCGTGGGGGGAGCCGTCCCTCGCCCCGCGAACTCCTGCGGCGTCTGATACCCCAGGGCGCTGTGCGGTCGCACCTGGTTGTAATCCTTCCGCCATGCCTCGATCTTCATCCGTGCCTCCTCCAAGCTCATGAACCAGTTCTCGTTCAAGCACTCGTCCCGAGACCTGCCGTTGAAGCTATCAATGAAGGCGTTCTCGGTCGGTTTCTCCGATGCGATGATGTGCATCTCAACATTGTGTCCGAACGCCCGCTGGTCTACCGCCTGGCTGATGAACTCCGGGCCGTGGTCCACCTGGATCGGCTCCGGCATCCTGCGCGTCTCCCGCGGTTGCGCCAGGACCCGCACGACGCGGGCCCCCGGCAGGGACGTGTCGGCTTCTAACCACAGCGCCTCGCGCTTGTAGCCGTCCATCAAGTTCAAGGTGCGAAACTTCCGTCCGCTCGCCAGCGCATCCTCGGTGAAGTCCATCGTCCAATCCTCATCGGCACGCAACCGGCATCGCAGGGGAGGCCGCGCCGCCGCTGGCGATGCGGGAATGTGGAAGTCCCATGCTTTGGGGGACTTCCAAGCCCGGTGGGAACCCAGGGGAAGCCGCCCCATGGGTGATTTTTCAAGGGTTTCCACGGGGCGGCATTTCCGCAGCGCACTTTTGGCAACCGCGCTCTCTCTCTGGGCCCTGTCAAGCTTCGCTTGACAGGGCCTTGTGACCAACCAACAAAAGTGTCACCAATCACGTGAACGAGTACATAGTATGTTGTTAGCACGTGAAGATGTCCGGTTTTATAGCACATGATCTGTCCGGTTTTGGTTT
>JACQNR010000183.1 GCA_016202975.1 Acidobacteriota bacterium | reverse complement strand
GCTGAAAACAAGGAACTTACGATTGTTAAAGTACGGCAAAACAAGCGTTTTTTCGACTTTTTCATCAACCTGCTAGGAAGCTTCTCGGCGCCGTATAGAAATCATGAAACTGGAAAATTGAAATTGGAAACTGGTTTCTGACACAAGAGCTTTCGAATTTCCAATTTCCATTTTCGAGTTTCGAGTTTCCAGTTTCGCTTTTCCATTTTCGAGTTTCCATGCGTCCATCGATCCTGATTGTTGACGACGAAGAAGGCATCCGGCAGTCGCTCACCAGCGTCCTGCGGGATGAAGGCTTTCAGACCGACGCCGTGGAAAGCGGCGAGGCTTGCCTGGAATCTCTGACCCGCAAGCAGTGGGATGTCCTCCTGCTCGATATCTGGCTGCCGGGCATGGACGGCCTTCAGGTTCTCGAGAAAGTCCGCGGCCTCGCAAGCTCTCCGGTGGTCATCATGATCTCCGGCCACGGAACCATCGAGACGGCGGTGCGCGCGACCAAGCTTGGGGCTTTCGACTTCATCGAGAAGCCCCTTTCCGCGGAGAAAACCCTCCTGACCCTCAAGCACGCACTGGAGCACCGGAGTCTCATCTCCGAAAATCTCAAGCTGCGCGAAGAGCTCGACGGACGGCAACGCATCATTGGCGAAAGCGTTCCTATGAAGGCGTTGCGGCAGCAGTTGGCGCTCGCAGCGCCCACCACGGGGCGCGTGCTCATCTACGGCGAAAGCGGGTCGGGCAAGGAGCTTGTGGCCCACGCCCTGCACCGCATGAGCCAGCGGGCCGACAAGCCCTTTGTCGAAGTCAACTGTGCGGCAATTCCGGAAGAGTTGATCGAAAGCGAATTGTTCGGCCACCTCAAGGGCTCCTTTACCGGCGCGCTCGATGACAAGGTCGGCAAGTTCGAGCAGGCCGACGGTGGGACGCTCTTCCTCGATGAAGTGGGCGACATGAGCCTGCGAACCCAGTCCAAGGTCTTGCGCGTGATTGAAGAGCAACGCTTTACACCCGTAGGATCTGGAAACAATCTTACCGTCGATGTGCGCGTGATCGCCGCCACCAACAAGCATCTGGAGGAAGAAATCCAAAATGGCAATTTCCGCGAAGACCTGTTCTTCCGACTGAATGTTATTCCCTTCTACGTTCCGGCACTGCGCGAGCGCACAGAGGACATCCCCGCGATCGTCGCCCATTTTCTAGAGGAGTTTGCCAATTCCTACGGCCGACGCCCTAAGCACCTCTCCGACTCCGCGCTTGACACCCTGGCCAAGCATCGCTGGCCGGGCAACGTGCGCGAACTCAAGAACCTGATCGAGCGCATGGTCATCATGGTCCCGGGCGAAAAGATTGAGCGGCGGCATCTTCCCCCTGCTCTACAGCAGGACCGCCCACGGCCGCAGGCGACGTCCGCCGCGCCCGGTACGCCCTCGCGCGCTTCGTCGGGCTTTGCCACGCTGCAGGAGGCCCGGACCGCCTACGAACGTGATTACATCCTGCGCAAGCTCGAGGAAAACCAGCGCAACGTCAGCCGTACCGCGGAGGTCCTGGGACTCGAACGCAGCCACCTTTATCGAAAGATGAAGTCGCTCGGAATTTCGACGGGCGAATAAACTTAGCTTCGCCACGGAGGCAACGACTTGAAGAAGTCGAATCTCTTTCCGGAGTCATCGATAGTAGAGGAGACCGGGTCCGACCTGGATCGGAGAAAATTCTTCCAGTCGGCGCTGGCCGGGGCGGTAGGAGGGGCGGCGCTCCTCTCGCGCCCGCTCAAATCCGCCGCGACCCTGCGCCCCATTCCACCCGGAATCAAGATTGCCGTGCAGATGCCCGGCGCGCCCGTCGCCGACCTGGCCGATGAAGACCTGCAACTCGTCCAGCAACTTGGGACCGAGTACGTGACAATCTGGACCGACGCTTCGAACGCCACCTACGAAAACTTTTCGCGAATGAAGCAAAAAGTTGAGAGCTTTGGCCTGAAAGTCTGGAACATCGGGAACCTCAGTGTCCACAACATGGAAGAGGTGACTCTGAACTTGCCGGGGCGCGACCAGAAGGTCGAGGAATACAAGGCCTATCTCCGCAACATCAGCCGGGCGGGAATCTACTACACGACCTACGCGCACATGGGTAACGGCATCTGGAGCACCAAACCCGAAACCACGCGGGGCGGGGCGAAAGCGCGAGCCTTCAACTTCGACGTCGCGGACACGGGCTGATGGAATAAGAAGGAATTCAAAGCTCCGCTGACGCACGGACGCGTCTTCTCGGAGCAGGAAATCTGGGACAACTACACCTATTTCATCAAGACCGTCGCCCCGGTCGCCGAGGAATGTGGAGTACGCATCGGCATCCATCCCGACGATCCGCCAGTACCGGTACTGGGCGGCGTTCCGCGCTGTGTTTTTGGCAATATTGAAGGCTACAAGCGCGCGCTGGCAATTGCCAACAGTCCCAACATCGGCGTCTGCCTCTGCTGCGGCACGTGGATGGAAGGCGGAAAACTCATGGGCATGGACGTCCTCGACGCCATCCGCTATTTCGCCGGTCAGAACAAGCTATTCAAAATCCATATCCGCAATATCAACCAGCCGCTGCCACATTTTGTCGAAACGTTCATCGACAACGGATTCATGGATATGTACAAAATTATGCGGACGCTTGCAGAAGTGAAGTTTGATGGTGTAATGATCCCGGACCACGTCCCGGAGATGGTGGGCGGGCCGCATGTGGGTTACGCCTATAGCATCGCCTACATGAAGGCCATGCGCGACCGAGCCTACGCGGAACTGAAATTGTAGCGGCGATCTATGATCGCCGCACGTCGATCGTAGTTCAACGCTACAGCAAACCGGCGAACGCAGTTCGCCGCTACAGCTGAATTACGGCAGCGGGGTAAACTTCACCGAATCGATGTAGTAGTAGCGAGTCACGTAAGGCGAAGCGTAGCCCCCCCAATTTGGACCGTCCGTTCCCCAATGGTTGATCATGAAGTACGCCGCGGCGCTCGGCACGTCCGTGGTGTGCACGGCTCTTTGAACACCGTCGGCGTAGAACGTGATCTTGCCGGGTTCCCAGACATATTTGTAATGGTGGAAATAAGTGGTTGAATCAAAAGGATTCAGCCAGGAGTAGGTCTCATGCTGTTCAGTAGGATCCTGGGAGGTATTGGTATTGTGCCAGTTGACCATCCAAAGCGTCTGCGGGTCCTTCGCGGAAAACTCAAAATCGATTTCCGTATCGGAATTGTTCACGTAGTTGAAGCCCGCTGAAACGCTTCCCGTAACCGGCCCTCCAGAGAGGTTCATAGGCCCATCCGCCGTGGTCGACATGCGGACGGTCCATTCATACGTCCCATAACCGCATTTCAGCTTCGAGTAAACCAGCCCGCCGCGGGAAATCACCCCGCCGACGCCGTCCACGGTCCCGTATTCCTGGGTCAGTCTGATTCTCAGATACCCTTCGCTGACGCTCACGCGGTCGGGTTGATAGTAGCCGATGTGTTCGGCAAACCTGTAGCCCGGAGCCTGCCCATTGGCCACAACCCAACGGTTTCCGTCCACGGCAGTTCCATCGAAATTATCCGTGAAGGCCGAACACAGAGTATTCTTTGGCGGCTTTCTTCCCTTCTGCGCCCAGCCGTCAATCGGCGCTATGCTCAAAAGGAAGATGGCCACGAATACAGGAACTACGAAAAGTAAACCCCGTTGCACTTTTTGTGACATGGGTTTCACTTCCCTTCCCCAATAACTGAGTTCGACCCCACTGGAAAATACGGGTCGACTTTTAAGAAACACCAGCCGTAAACTCGCCAGGGAGCGCTTGGACGCTCAGATCAAGGCGTAACTGCAACATATGACAAGAGAAAGCGTCGGTCAAGTCAAATTGTGGCTGCACGGGACGCGCCGTCTGCTTCCCCTGCAGGCTCGCAAGTTCCAGCCGGAAACATTCCTATATGCAAGTCCCGTACCAAGGGCTGGAGGCAAGGTTCCAAGGCCGCTGCGATTAGGCTTCGCCACGGTAGTCGAGCGAGGCGACGACCCCGCGGCTATTGCGCCAGTCGGGCTCGACCCTGACGTGGAGCTCAAGGAACACTTTGGGAGGAAGGAGCCTTTCGAGCTCAATACGCGCTTCGGTGCCGATTTGTTTGATGCGCTGCCCTGCCGCGCCGATGATGATGGGTTTCTGGGATTCCGTTTCAACGATGATGCTAGCGTGAATGCGGGTGATTGCAGAGCTCTCGTCAAAATCCTCGATCAGAACCGCAGTCACATAGGGCAGTTCCTGCCGAGTCTGCGCGATGACTTTTTCCCGAATGATCTCGGAAGCGAGGAAGCGTTCGGGCTGGTCGGTGTAAATCTCCGGAGGGAAATACGCGGGGCCTTCGGGGAGCCGGGCGATGACGGCCTCAAGCAGCGCCTTGACGCCGTCGGCTTGCTTGGCGGAAATCGGGAAGACTTCCTCCCAATCGTAGAGCTTGGCGTACCGGTCAATCAGCGGCAGAAGCTTCGGCTTGCGAACCAAGTCGATCTTATTCAGCGCCAGAATGGTTCGAGGCGAATATTGCTTGATCAGGCGGACCGCATACTCATCCCCCCGGCCAAACTCCGCCGAAGCATCCACGATCAGGACGGCAAGGTCACGTTCCTCAAGCGCCTGGCGCACAAACTGCATCATCTGCTCGTTGAGTCGTGAGAGCGGTTTATGAATCCCGGGCGTATCCATAAAAACGACTTGCGCGCCCGGCCGGTTCGCGACGCCCAGGATGCGGTTCCGTGTCGTCTGAGGGGTGGAAGTGACAATCGATACCTTCTCGCCCACAAGGGTGTTGAGTAGCGTGCTCTTGCCGGCGTTCGGCCGGCCCAACAGCGCGACAAATCCTGATTTATGAACTGGTTCGGGCATGCGTGGGGGGCAGAGGCGTAGCCGCCCGGGTCATTTGCAGGCGGACTTTAACTACCGTTCTGTGGCTCGCTTCGAGAACTTCGAGGGTCAGGCCTTCCAAGGCGACCTTCTCACCCGACTTGGGGACGTGCCCGAGCCGCGCCAGCAGGAGGCCGGCGACCGTCGAGTAGTCGCCGCTTTCGATTTCGAAGTGCAGTTGCTGCGAAATCTGGGTGAGTTCGGTATTCCCGGCGACGATCCAGGTACTGTCGGTTTCTTTGCTGATATCGCGGGCGTGTGGCTCGACCTCATCCCGAATTTCGCCCACAATTTCCTCGACCATGTCTTCCACCGTCACCAAGCCCGAAACGCTGCCGTATTCATCGATCACGATGGCCATTTGGGTGATCGTCTGCTGGAGTTCCTTGAGCAAGTCACGGATCGATTTGGTCTCGGGCACATAGCTTACGGGTCGCAGGAGGGACCGGAGCGTCACTTTGGACTGGTCCTCGGGAGGGAGCTCCATCAGGTCGCGTACATTGACGATACCTTCGATGTGGTCGAGCTGCCCGGAATAGACGGGATAGCGGGTCAGTCGCTTTTCCCGGAAGAGGCGGCGCAGGCTATCGACGGGCGAGTTGATCTCGAGCGCGGCAATCTCCGGCCGCGGCGTCATCACTTCGCGCACCACCTTGTCAGTGAACTCCATGACGGACTGGATCAGCTCGCCCTCGCTTTTTTCAATCAAGCCTTCCTGGCGGCCAGCCTCGATCAGCTCCTGGAGGTTCTCCTGCGCCGATGGCTCGTCGTCCTTCTCCGGAATCGGCTCAAGCAGGCGCGCAATGGTGGTCGAAACCAGGATAGGGAACGTCAGCGGCAGGGCCAGATAAACGCAGAAGCGCATGAAGGGGCGCCATTTCGCAAGGATGATTTCCGCCTCGTCGTGCCGCGCCACCAAACGGAAAGGAATCAACTGGTCGAAGATGGCGATGACCGCAAGGACAATGGCCAGGGAGGCGCTGAGGTTTTCCAGGATCTCTCCCGGCCACTTGTAGAAGAAAAACCCCGTCAGAAAGACTGCGAACAAGTGCATCGCCGCGCCGTGGAGGGTTGAGATCGAGACGCCGACCCGCTCACGATCGGCCTGAATCTTGGCGCCGGCTTGAAACTGAAACAGGCGGCGAGTCTGGAGGGGTGTCAGACGGCGCATCAGCAACCGAAGGTACGACGCCACCGACCCCCAAACCAGCAGGCCCACAAGCAATAGAATCCAGACTGTAGTCAGCACCATGAGATTCGAAGCACCAACTCTGATGCCGTGAAGGCCCCGGCACCGTGGGCTTAAACCCGCCTACGTCCCCAGCCGCTCGCGTAGCGTCAGTTCGAGGACCCTCATTTCCCCCCTGTCGGTCTCATGATCGTACCCCAGAAGGTGAAGGGCGCCATGCAAAATCAGCCAGCGAATCTCCCTCGCCGTGGAATGCCTGGCGGAGCGTGCATTCCGTCGCGCTGCTTCGGCCGATATGACCACGTCACCCAGAAACCCGGCGAACTCCCGCCTCTGCCGTGCGTGACTGCGGTGTCCCGCGTTGGGACGCCCGGCGATCAATCGAGGGAGCGCAGAGCCCGCTCCTGCTCCCTTCCAGGGGAATGACAACACATCCGTCGGACGCGCCTTGCGCCTGTAGCGAGCGTTCAATTCCGCAATCCGCGGGTCGTCCACAAAGCAGACGTTGAAATCGAGGCGGGCCAGCTTCAAAGCCACACTGAGCCTTCGGACAAAACCCCGAGCCGCCCTGAGGTCAACAGCGATCCGCCTCTGCTGGTTCAAAACCATGTAACCGGGTGGTGGGTCAATCGTTGTGAACCGTGAACGCCGAGGCCGCGACAGTATGCCCCGGCATTCCCAAGTCTCTGCTCGCACGGATTGGGCCCTGGCAAGAGACAGCGAAGTCAAAAATACCGGGTCGCCGAGCTATGAGAAACTCTTGAAAATGGCCGTGAGTGCTTCAACTATTTGCGGGTCGTAGCGGCCCTGCTCCGCACCTTTTTGCAGCTCGCTGAACGCCATCCGCTGATCCCAGGCATCCCGATACGGACGCCAGGCGGTTAACGCGCTGTAAGCGTCAGCCACCGCCGTAATCCGCGCCCCGATGGGGATTTGGTCCCCTTTGAGTTTATCAGGATAGCCGTTGCCGTTCCACATTTCGTGATGGTGGAGAACAATGTCCAACAACTGCGGGTCAACATAGCCGTGACGGCGCAATGCGCTTACACTTTCCTGGACGTATTTTTCCAGCAGCTTCACCTCCGGTTCGGAAAGTCGCCCGACGCGGTTGAGAATATGGTGGGGAACTGCCTCCTTACCCAAATTCTGAGTGAATCCGGCGACGAGGATGGTTTTCTTCAGATCCTCACCCAGCTTGAGGTAGTCCGCCAGAGCGTAGGAGAGCAGAGCCACACAACGGGCGTGTCCAATCGACCCATCCAGCCCTTCGACAGCCAGGACGATCTCTTCTCGAATTCCGACTGCTGACTGCATCGGACCGTACCTCTGAGCTAGGCGAGCGGGAATGACCGCGGGATTGCCCCAACGGTCTTTGAGTCCCGTCACCTCATAGACCGTCACCCGGCGGAGTTTGCCTTTGAGCTGGATTTTTTCGAACTCGTCTTTCTTGATGTTGGCGTCGGCGTAGGCGAGCTTAATCTCGGTGGATTCCGGGTCGAGAGCGAGAGCACGCTCGAGATTCCGAATCGCCGCCGTGGCGTCGCGCAACTCAAAGTGGCACTTGCCCAACTCAAACAGGACGCTGGCACTTTCGCCTTCCTGCCTCAGTTGCTCCTCCAGCACCGTGATACGCTCCATTGCATCGTGGTCGGACTTGCGCCCACCAAGGCCCACATTGCGAAGCCGGGTCACCCCGACAAAGGGTTCCACGGCCTTGAAGGTTGGCTCGTCAATATATATTTTTTCGGGCTGACAAATCTCTTCCAGCCGCTTCGCCACGTTCACTCGATCTCCGAGCGCGCTATACGCTTGGCGACGCACTCCCAGCATGCCTACGAT
>JACQNR010000182.1 GCA_016202975.1 Acidobacteriota bacterium | reverse complement strand
GATCATCCAGCAGCTCGACCCCCGCCTGCCTGTTGCCGTCTGCTTGCTTCCTCCTACCTTCCTCGATTATCGTCTCGACGCACGCCTTCGACCCCTTCCCCCCTCTCCCCAGGGGGGATACGATGTACCAAGGCTTCCCTACCCTGGGCGCGTGGCGCACAGCGAATACAAATGGGGTCTTCTTTCCGTCCGGGTCACTGCTATCATCAGTATTGCAGGAATCGCGTGGTAGAATGACGGCCTCAATTCGGCTGAGGGGCCCGGCGGGGCCCGGCCCGATTCGCGGTGCGAAAGACTGAGGTTTGAGGCGATGCCAACCAAACAGAAGAAGGCAACCGAGTTCACGGAGCTCCCCATCCTGCCGGTTCGCGACACGGTGCTCTTTCCCAATGCGATCCTTCCCCTGACCGTGGGGCGCGAAAGTTCACTGCAGCTGATTAACGAGCTCAAGGAAGATGAGCGGTTCATCGCCGTCGTGGCGCAGCGCGATCCGCGCGTGGACAATCCCCAGGCCGTCGACCTCTACCAGATCGGCACCGCTGCGTTCATTCACAAGATCATCAAGCTGCCCAACCAGAGCCTTTTTGTTTTTGTGGAAGGTCTGCAGCGCATTGCCGTCCTGGAAGTCGTGCAGCAGGAACCCTACCTCAAAGCGCGCGTTCAGCAGCTCAGCGATGGGGCGCCGGAGGAAAAGTCCGCGGACTTCGAGGCGCTGGTGCGCAGCGTGACCGCGCTGTTCCAGCAGGTGGTGCAGCTTTCCCCCACGCTTTCGGACGACCTGCAGACGGTGGTGATGAATATCGACGAGCCGGCGCGCCTGGCGGACTTCATCGCGGCCAACCTGCCTTCCCTCTCCTCCACGGAAAAACAGGAACTGCTGGAGAGCCTTGATCTCAAGGGGCGACTCGAGCGGCTGCATCGGCTGCTGGCGCGCGAAGTGGAGGTCCTGCAGTTGCGGAGCAAGATTCAGACCGAAGTGCAGGACCAGGTCACGCAAAGCCAGCGAGAGTATTACCTGCGCGAGCAGATGAAGGCCATCCAGAAGGAATTGGGCGAGGCCGACGAACAGCAGGAGATCGAAGAGCTGCGCAAGAAGATTGAAGCCGCGGGCATGAGCGAGGAGGCTCGCAAAGAAGCCAACCGCGAACTCAGCCGGCTGGCTAAGATGTCTCCCGCCGCGGCGGATTATCACGTCACGCGAACCTATCTCGACTGGCTGCTCGCCCTACCCTGGACCAAGATCAGCGCTACGAAGATCGATCTCCACAAGGCTAAAGAGGTTCTAGACGCGGACCACTACGATCTGGAGAAGCTTAAGGAGCGCATCCTCGACTACCTTGCCGTCCTGCAGCTCAAGCCACAGCTCAAGGGGCCGATCATCTGCTTCGCGGGCCCTCCGGGCGTGGGCAAGACGTCACTCGGCAAGTCCATCGCCCGCGCGCTCGACCGCAAGTTCGTGCGCATGTCGCTCGGCGGAATCCACGACGAATCGGAAATCCGCGGACACCGCCGCACCTACATCGGCGCGCTGCCCGGCCAGATCATTCAGGGCATCCGCCGGGCCGAAACGCGCGACCCGATTTTCATGCTCGATGAAGTAGACAAGGTCGGGCGCGACTTCCGAGGCGATCCGTCTTCGGCGCTGCTGGAAGTGCTCGACCCGGAGCAGAACGCGCATTTCCGCGACAACTATCTCGACGTGCAGTTTGATCTCTCCAAGGTGCTTTTCATCTGCACGGCGAACATGCTCGACACCATTCCGCCTCCGCTTCTCGACCGCATGGAAGTGCTCGACCTGCAGGGCTACACGGAGGAAGAAAAGATCGAGATCGCGGTCCGACACCTGATTCCCAAGCAGACGGAAGAACACGGCATCAAATCGCCGGAGCAGATCAATTTTACGCACGAGGGACTCCGCGACATCATCCGCCACTACACGCGCGAGGCGGGTGTGCGCAACGTCGAGCGCGAGGTGGCCACGGTGTGCCGCAAGCAGGCGCGGAAAATCGCCGAGGGCTCCACGGCCCAACTGGTGGTGACGCCGGACAACCTCCGCGACTTTCTGGGCATGCAGCGCTTCCGCTTGGAGACCGAGCTCGTCGACCGCACGCGTCAGCCGGGCGTTTCGGTCGGACTGGCGTGGACGCCAACAGGCGGCGACGTCCTCTTCGTCGAGGCAAATGCGATGAAGGGCGGCAAAGGATTTACCATGACCGGCCACGTCGGCCAGGTGATGCAGGAATCGATGCAGGCGGCGCTCGCCTGGGTGCGCGCGCACGCCTCCGATTTCGGGATCGACCCCGATTTCTTCCAGTCGAACGACATTCACATGCACGTCCCCGCCGGCGCCATTCCCAAGGACGGCCCGTCCGCCGGAGTGACCATGGTGGCCGCGCTCGTCTCCGCGCTGACGCGCCGTCCGGCGCGCGAGCGCGTGGCCATGACAGGTGAAATCACCCTGAGCGGACAGGTCCTGCCTGTGGGCGGCATCAAGGAAAAAGCCCTCGCCGCCAAACGCGCGGGCGTGCTGGAAATCATTCTTCCCGCCGAAAATGAACCCAACGTCCTCGAAGACTTGAGTCCGGAATTGCTCGGCGATGTGAAGATCCACTACGTCAAGACGATTCTGGAGGTCATGGACCTCGCGCTGGAAAAAAATCCTGCGCCCCCACAGTCTGCCAACGCACGCGCCCAAGCTTCACTGATGCGGCAGCCCACGGGTCCGCCGAACTAGGGGCACGTCGCTCGCTTTCGCTTTGCCATGCCCCCATCCCGGTGGAAGAGCGGGAACGGAGGAAGCGCCTTCTCCGGGAAGATTTCCTCCCCGTTATGAGCCCGGATTCGAATAAACTCCCCGTGTCTTGATCCGCTCGCGCAAGGTCAGCTTTGCCGATGGCCTTAAAGAATCAAATGATCCGCCGCTCGGTCGTGGTAGGCTTCTTCGCCCTGCTGGGCGGAGTGAGCGGCATCGTCGTCGACACCAGCATCGCCGCCCGGCTCGGCCTTTCTCACGACTCCGACGCCTTTTACGTGGCTTTCACCGTTCCTTACATCGTCTCCAATTTGTTGACGGCGACCGGACAGTTTTCGCTCGTCCCATTTTTTGCATGGCTTGAAACCCACCACTCCGAGGAGGAACTCTGGCGCGGCTTCAGCTATGTCGTGAATCTTGTATTCCTGGGGATGGTCGGTCTGGGCTCGGCGGGCATCCTGCTCGCCCCCTGGCTGGTTCGAGTCGTTGCCCCGGGGTTTACTCACGACCAGACCAAACTCGCGACGGAGTTGACCGGGTGGCTGTTTCTGTTGATCGTTCCCGCTGGCGTGGCGGAGGTCTTTCGTTCGTTCCTCCTCAGCCGTCATCACTTTGCGCTGCCCTCGGCCGCAGGACTCATCCGCAGCCTGACGGTGATCCTCTTCATCATTCTCGGCTATGGTCGGTTCGGCGTGTACAGCGTCGCATACGGATTCGTCGCGGGAAATACTGTCCAATTGCTGGCGCTGGCGGGAGAATCGCTCGCTCGCTATCGCATTCGCTATTCGTGGACGATCTTGGCGGAGGGCGAAGCCTTTGAGAAGCTTCACGGCGCGGGAACCGCGCAGTTAGGATCGGCGGCCGCCTGGCAGGGGGTGGTGATCCTTGAGCGTGTCATTGCGTCGTTCCTCCCGCCAGGAACCATCACAGCGCTCAACTTCGCGCTCAAGATCATGACCTCCATTGTCGAGTTGCTGGGCGGCAGCGTCGGCACCGCGACCCTGCCTGCCCTCTCTCGCGCCGTCGCGCGCGCGGATCGACAGGAGGAACGCCGGACGTTCCAGCACACGCTGGAAATCAGTCTGCTCCTCCTCACCCCCGCCGTGGTATTCTGTCTGCTGCTCAACTTCCACATCATCCGCATGGTCTTCGAGCGCGGCAGCTTTACTCGAGACGCCACCGTCTTGATGGCGATGGTGTTCTTTTATTACACGCTGAGCCTCCTGCCCTTTTCATTCATTCGCCTGATGACGTTTTACCTCTTCGCCCGCAATGAGCCGCGCGTCTTTCTCAAATTTTCCATCTTTGCCTACGGCCTGACAGTGGTTTTTGACCTGATTTTTGTTGGCCTGCTGGAGATGGGCGCGAAAGGCATTCCGCTCGGCATGTTGGCTGGTTTCTCGATTACCAGCATTATGATCGTGCAAAGGAACGCCGGCGAGATTCGGCGTGTTCTCGACCGCTCGCTCGGCTCGTTTGCAGCCAGGAATCTTGCGGGCGGCGCGCTGGCGGCGGCGGCGGTATGGGTCCTAGGAGGATGGCTCAGGCCGCCTCTGAACCCCTCTCAGGACTTCATCTATTTGTCCATCGTCTGCAGCACCGGAAGTGTGGTCTATCTCGCATCGATCTCCATCCTGGGGGGAATTTCGATTCACCGCCTGGAAGAAATGTGGCCTCGCGAAGATGCGTCCGATTGACCCAAGACCGCATCGCTTGAACAGGTTCGCGAGTTCCGCTACACTCTCACACTTGGCGTGACCCGCTTGAACGAGTTTCTGCGAACAGCGTGGCAGGATTTGCCGGCGCCTCGATGGGCGCGCTGGGCGTCGCTCTTCTTCAGCTTGTCCGTCCTGACATTTCTCCTCTCGATTGCGGCCTCGCAGTGTCTTCTTGCCCTTGCGGGGGGCTGTTTCGCCATTCATCTGGTGAGCGCACGGCCGAGCCTGCGCTTTCCGCCTGTCAAGGCTCCGCTGCTTCTTTTCTCTGTTCTTACCATTGCCTCGGTCTTCGGCGCGGCCGACTCGGCTGTCGGATGGGCGGTGGTCCGCAAGTGCGTCCTTTTTGTGATCATGCTGCTCGCAGCGAACCTGGTGGCGAGCCGCAAGCATATGATGCTTCTCTACCAGGGATTGTTTTTGGAGTCGGCTCTCGCCGCCGTGGTCGCCGCTGGACAGTTGGTGTGGCGTTACCGGTTCGTACGCGAGCACTACCCTGACCAAATTTACTACCAGATGGCCTTCGAGCAGCGCGTCACGGGATTCATGGGCCACTGGATGCAATTCAGCGGACAGCAGATGCTGATCTTCGCGGCGCTCGCCGCGTTTCTGCTGCTGGGGCGTTTTCGCAGGCCCCTCTGGTGGGGGGCGTGCGGACTGGTCGCGGCGTCGATCGTCTTCGGGCTGACGCGCGGCGTCTGGCTCGGGTCGTTTGCGGCGAGCGTGTATCTCTTGGCGCGCTGGAAGCCGCGATGGATCTTGGTGCTGCCCGTGCTGTTTCTGGCAGGATGGTTCGTCGCGCCTTCGATTCTGCGCGAGCGCGTCCACAACGCGCTCAATCCATCGGGGGACCCGGCACTTTCGATTCGCCTGGAAATGTGGCAAGTCGGCCTGCGGATGATTCGCACGCACCCGTGGCTGGGTGTCGGGCCGAACAATATCATTCCCGAGTACCCACGCTATCTGCCGCCGGGAAAGTCGCCCATCGTCGGCTATCACGGTCACCTCCACAACAACTTCCTGCAGCTCGGGGCGGAGCGCGGCCTGCCCACGCTCGCCGCCTGGCTCTGGTTCATGGTGGCGCTCGCCTGGCACTTCTGGCGCGAGCGGCGTAGCGCCGGATGGATGGCGGAGGCGGCACTCGCGGCCTGGCTCGCAGTCGTCGTGGAAGGATTCTTCGAATTCAATTTCGGATCCTCCTCGGTGCTGATGCTGTTTCTGTTCCTGGCTTCCGTTCCGGCAGCCGCAGCGGGCTGGAAGGACGGGCCCGCGCCTGCTGGTGTCAGTGCCACCGATTCACCTCAGGGACCCATGGCAAAAGGATGAGCGATTCGTTCTACAAACGCATCCTGCGGGATTACAGCCGTAGGTCGCGTCTCGGCAAGTTTGAACTCTTCCAGTCGGTCTTCGAGCCGCGCCGCGAGGACCGCATTCTGGATGTGGGCGCCGACCCGCAGCTTTTCTCCCACTACACTTTCGAGGATTTCTACCCGTTTCAGGAGCGCATCACGGGCGGCTCGATCGATTTCGAAATGGTCCGCCAGGCGCGTGTGCGCTATCCCAAGGCGCAATACGCGATCTTTGACGGCCGCGCGCTGCCCTTTCCCGACAAGAGCTTCGACATCGTTTTTTCCAACGCCGTGATCGAGCACATCGTCGGCGCCGAGCGCCAGCGGCAGTTCGCGCGCGAAGCCATGCGCGTCGGCAAGAGTTGGTTCATCACCACGCCCAATTACTGGTTTCCGCTCGAGGTCCACTACCTGCTCCCGTGCTTCCAGTTTCTTCCTCCTGCCATGCAGCGCATTTACAGCCACCTCTCGCCCAGCGCCGTCCTGAAAGGAAATTTGATCGACCTGTCCCTGCTCTCCGCGCGCGACCTGGGAAGGTACTTCCCCACCAGCGAAATCGCCACGATGCGCGTCACCTTCTGGCCGGAAACCCTGGTCGCGTATTATGCCGACCCCGCTCGAAAGCGCCCACAACCGTGACCTCGCCGCGCCATCCTCTTTCATCTCCTGTGTTAGACTCCCGCACGATGGCCAGTAGAGCCCAGCCGCACGGCACGCCGATCCTGATGATCGTCGAGAACCTTCCCGTCCCTTTTCTCCGCCGGACGTGGCAGGCGGCCTGCGCGCTGCGCGATGCGGGCTATCGCGTTTCCGTCATTTCCCCCAAAGGACGGGGCCACGATTCGAGTTACGAAAAATTGGATGGCATCGAGATTTACCGTCACAAAGTTTACGAAGGCTCCGGTGTGGCCGGTTATCTGATCGAATATGCGGGGGCCATCGCGGCGGAATTCTGGCTGGCGCTCAAAATTTACTGGCGGACGCGCTTTCGCGTCCTGCACGTGGGCAATCCGCCCGACTTCCTTTTCGTGATAGGGTTGTTTTTCCGCCTCTTTGGCGTGCGGTTCATCTACGAATTCCTCGACCTCAATCCGGAACTTTACCTGGTCAAGTTCGGCCGCCGAGGCCTGATCTATAGGACGCTCTGCTATTTTGAACGATGCAGCTTTCGAAGCGCCCACGCGGTGCTTGCCGCGAACGAGTCCTACCGCGCCATCGCAATGGAACGCGGCAGCGTCCCGCCCGAGCGCGCCTTCATCCTTCTCGGCACGCCGCAGCCGGAGAGCATTCGCATTCAGCCGCCGCGGGCGGAGTTGAAAGAGGGCCGAGCTTTTCTGGTCGTTTATCTGGGTGTCATGGGACCGCAGGACGGCGTCGACCTCCTCCTTACGAGCATCGACCACATCACGCGCGTGCGCGGACGGCGGGACATCTTCTTCGCGATCATCGGGACGGGGACCGAGGCTTCGCGCCTCAGGACGCTTGCCACCGAAAAAGGGCTGGACGAGCACTTGCGATTCACCGGCTTGATTTCCGACGATGACCTTGCCGACTACCTTTCGACGGGGGATGTCTGCGTCGCGCCCGACCCCTCGAACCCCATGAACGACCGCTGCACGATGACCAAGGTGCTGGAGTATATGTCCTACGGGCGTGCATTCGTTCAATTCGATTTGCCGCAAGGGCGCATCACGGCGGGTGACGCGGCTGTTTACGCGCGGCCCAACGATCCCATCGACTTTGCCGAACAGGTGCTGAAATTGATCGACTCGGAGCCGCTGCGCCGGGAACTTGGGGCACGCGGGCGGAAACGCATCGAAGAGACTTTGAATTGGAAAAACGCCAAGCGCCAGCTGCTTGCGGCATATCAAACGGCGCTCGGGGCCGCCGCGCCGCGCGAGGTGTAAGGAAAGTCCATGCCCACGCCGGAAAACGATTTCCCCGTCGCCGCCATGGTGCGCCACTGCGACTCAATGCTGCGCGGGCGCTTGGCGCAAACGGGCCACGTCCGCGGTCTGATGGTCGGCTGCGGAAGCGGCGATGAAGTCGTGTACCTCCGCCGCAGTTGTGTCAGCCGCCGCATTGTAGGCTGCGACATTGGCGAGGTATTTTCCGCGCGCGCCCGCGCTGAGGGTTGCGTCCTCATCGGCGACGGCCAGAAGCTTCCCTTCGCGGATGCTTCCTTTGACTTCGTCGCCGCGTTTCATTCGCTCGAGCACGTGGGCGATCCTCGCCAAGTGTTGAGTGAGGTGCGTCGCGTGCTCGCGTCGGGCGGGTGGTTTTACATGGGCGTGCCGAACCGCTCGCGCTTGATCGCATACATGGGGGCGTTCGGCATTCCGGCGTGGAAAAAGATCGCGTTCAATTTGCGCGACTTCTACCACCAGTTGATCGGGAAGTTTGAAAACCGCCTGGGCGCGCACGCGGGTTTTTCCGCCAACGAATTGCAGAACCTGCTCGGCCAGTATTTTGCTTCCACCACTCTCATTACTGTGCCGTATTTGCGATTCAAGTACGACGGGCGGCTGCCCAAGTTTTGTCTCGACCTCTTGCTCGCACCGGGGTTGATTAATTACTCTGCCGCTGCCCATTACGCTCTGTGCCGGAAGGAGGAAAACTGAGACTCTTTAGCGCAGTTCGGAACTTTCTCGGCCCCGCGGGGCGCGGCGCCACGGTGGTGAAGAAGGAGGCCTCGAACAAGAATCCGACCCGCAGCTACAACATGATCATGACGCGCGAAACGGCCCTTTATACGAAGGGCGGCGTCGACCACCCGCTCTGCCAGCGCGCTGACTGGGCGTAGGGGCGAGTCAAAGACCCGCCCCTACAACCTACGACGCTCCGCGGCCGAGCAGAACGACGGGAATGGTTTTGAGGAAAATCTTCAGGTCGAGTGCGGGCGACCAATTGTCGATGTACTGAAGGTCGAGTTCCATCCAGCGGCGAAAACTCAACTGACTGCGCCCTTCGAGCGCCCACAGGCAGGTCAGGCCCGGCTGCATGCGCAGGCGGCGGCGCTGCCAGGGCTCGTATTTCTCCACTTCTTCCGGCAGCGGCGGGCGCGGCCCGACGAATGACATCTCCCCCCTCAAAATGTTGAAGAGCTGCGGAAGCTCGTCCAGGCTGAACCTGCGCATGAAGCGTCCGGCGGGCGTGCAGCGCGGATCGTCCTTGATTTTGAAGACGGGGCCGTCAGCTTCGTTCAGCGCCTCCAGTTCCTCCCGGCGGAGGTCGGCGTCCGCATGCATGGAGCGGAATTTGTAAAGGGAGAATTTTCTCCCCCCCAGGCCGCAGCGGATCTGGCGGTAGCACACCGGGCCGTGCGAGGTCAGCTTGATCAGGACGGCGAGAATCAGGAAGATGGGCAGGAGCACGGCCAGCATGGCGAGCGCGAGCGCGAAGTCGAGCGCGCGCTTCGCGAGGAGCAACGATTCTTCTTCCGGCGTCGTCGAGAAGGTGAGCATCGGCATGTCGCGCAGGCGCTCGAGATAAATGCGCGAGATGAGATGCGGAAAGAAACTGAGCAGCAGGCGCGTCTTGACGCCTTCTTCTTCGCACATCAGGAATACAGGCTCGAGCCGGTCGAGGTCGTCTTTCGAAACCGCAAAGATCACTTCGTCGATAACGTGCCGGCGGAGCAGGTCGGGAAGCTCTTCGAGTCGATGAACAGGATAGGCACGGCCCAGGGCGGTTTGATCGAGCGCGGGAGTTTCACCCGCCGCCGGACGGGGCAGCGCAAAACCCTCGAGACGCAGCCCGCGGCGCTCGCCGGCTTCGAGCGTGCGGGCAATTTCCAGCGCCTGGGGCGAGTCGCCCACCAGCAGGATGTGGCGGAAACCTCCGACCGAAAGGCGGCGCGCCGCCAGCCGGAACGCCACCATCAGCGCGAAATCGATGACCACGAAAAAGCCGAGCAGCAGGCGGCTGATGTATTCCAGCCGGAAGGCGGAAATCGCCGCAAAGAGCAGCAATCCTGCTATGAAGCTCACCTTAAGCGGAGCCATCAGCGTGCTTCGCCATTCCTCTTCCTGCACGTCGCGGTAGACACCCAGCGCCACGCCAGTTCCCACCCAGAAGACGGCGACGAGCGGAACGATCCAATAATAAAGTTCGGGCGAATAGAGTGGGCGAGGGGAAAGGATGTGGGCGCGCAGCGTGTATGCCAGCGCAAAGCTCGCCACCGCCACCAGGGCGTCGCCTGCGAGGTACAGCCTGCCGATCATGCGCTTGTGATGTGTGAACATGCGCTGAGGTCCTGTCCGGAGCGGGGGCCACGCAGAGGTATCTTATCAGAACTGGCGCCCGCGTCGCGGCGGCGGGAAGGGATGCCATTGGCCTCGATGAGTCCTCACCCGTCCCGCCAAGTGGGGACACCCTCTCCCAGAGGGAGAGGGCTGGGGATTGATGGGTAGAAACTCCGTATTGCGCCGCCGCTAGAGCGAATTCGCCTACGTTGGGGTTACCAAATGGCTTTGGCAAGCCAGCAATCTCTGATAAACTGACGAGTCCCGACGGGCGATTCATCGCACACGGCATCAAAATCAGATTATTTGGGCTCAGCCCAGATCAGTTTGGAGACTTTCCATGTCCACGTCACCGGCCGCAAGCCCCGCAGCTCCCGCCCCGGCGGGGGCCGCCGAAGCCGCGGCGCAAGTCCTGCCTACTCCCGTTATTCTGGGAGCCATGTTGCGCGCCGCAACGAACGTCAGCGATCTGATCTTTTCTCCCGGACGCTTTCCCCAGGTCGAGCAAACCGGCCAACTCGTGGAAGTGAAGGCTGCCGGGCTGACCAAGCTGAAGCCGGAGGACACGGCGCGCATCGCATCACACCTCATCGGCGGGAACAAGATTGCGATTGAAAAACTCAGAACGGATGGCTCGTGCGACTTATCCTACAGCCTGCCGCGGGTCTCGCGCTTTCGCGTCAACATTTTCACGCAGCGCGGCACGTGCGCGATCGTCATGCGGGTCATTCCAAACAGCATCCCGGACTTTGCGGCGTTGAATCTGCCGCCGCAACTCGCCGATTGCGCGAACCTGAAGAACGGCGTGGTGCTCGTGACCGGGCCAACAGGCTCGGGTAAGTCTTCCACGCTCGCCGCCATTCTCAACAAGATTAACGAGGAAAAGGCCTACCACGTCGTCACGATCGAAGACCCCATCGAGTTCCTCCACCCGCACAAGAAAGCGACGATCCATCAGCGCGAGCTGCACAGCGACACGCCGACGTTCGCCCTCGCCCTGCGCGCCGCGCTGCGCCAGGCGCCCAAGGTAATCCTGGTCGGCGAAATGCGCGACCGGGAAACCACAGAAATCGCCATGGAGGCCGCCGAGACCGGCCACCTGGTCTTCTCCACACTTCACACGATCGACGCGTCCAAGACCGTCGAGCGCATCGTCGGCATGTTCCCGAGCGAAGACCAGGAGACGATTCGCGGACGATTCGCGAAATCGTTCCGCTACATTATTTCCCAGCGGCTTATTCCGCGGCAGGATGGGATGGGGCGCGTGGCGGCGATCGAAATCCTCAAATCCACCTTGCGCACCCGAGAGTACATCGAAAAGGGCGAAGTCGAAGGGAAGAGCCTGCTCGATGCCATGAAGGACGGATCGACCGAGGGCATGCAGGATTTCGATTCGGAAATCGAAAGGCTCATTCGCTCGCACGTCATTGACGTTCCAACTGGGCTCGCTTACGCATCGAATGCCGGCAACCTTCTGCTGCAGATCTCGGATATGTCTCAGTAGGGCAATCGGTGGCCCTCATCCCGGATGAGGCCGGAACCGTGATACTGGCCCCCGCCCTGAAAGTCTTCTGGGTCCTCGCCGCGCTGTTGGCGATTCAGAGCCTGATTGCGCTCCGCGAGGTTTTCCGGTTTCTGGCATTCGTCCGGCGTCGGCGACGCGAGCCACCCGGCGATTTTCTTCCGCGCGCCGCGGTCATCATTCCTTGCAAGGGTCTCGACGCGGGATTCGGTGAAAACCTTCAGGCCTTCCTGACGCAGGACTATCCCCATTATCAACTGGTGTTCGCGGTGGCCCGCGAGGCGGACCCCGCGCACGCGGCGTTGAGCGAAAAACTGCGCGGTCTGCCCCAGGCCTCGCTGGTGGTGGCAGGTGAAGCCGAGGCTCAAGGCGAGAAAGTCCACAACTTGGTGCAGGCGCTCGGGGCTGTAGACCCCGCCGCCGAGGTCCTCGCGTTCGCGGACATTGACGCCCGCCCGGGTCAGGACTGGCTCCACTCTCTCGTCGCGCGGCTGGCCGACCCTGGCATCACGGTGAGCACAGGCTTCCGCTGGTATTTGCCCGGCACGGGATTCGCCTCACGCCTGCGCGCGGCGTGGGACACCTCCATCGCCACGATGCTCGGCGAGCACGGGCGAAATTTCGCGTGGGGCGGGTCGATGGCCATCCGCGCCTCCGACTTCCGCCGGCTGCAAGTGGCAGAGCGCTACTGGAAAGGCACGGTGAGCGACGATTACGCGCTGGCTCGCGCTGTGCGAGACAGCCGCGGACGGATCGCTTTCGAGCCCCGCTGCCTGGTCGCGTCGCACGAAGAATCCACGCTCGCGGAACTGCTGCACTGGACGAACCGTCAGATTATTATCACGCACGTGTACGCGCCCCACTTGTGGCGCCTGGGTCTCGCCGCCCATCTGCTCTACGCGACCACGATGCTCGGGGGCGTGGCGCTCATCTTCGCGCCGGACATCACCTTGACGGCACGTATCGGCATCGCCGCGGCGCTCGCGGCGATCCAGATTCTTGGTGTCGCGAAAGGCGTGATTCGCACCGTCGTGGCACGGGAGACTTTTCCGGAGGAACAAGATTTGCGGGGAAATTCCTACTGGACGCTGGAGCCCATAGTTCCCTGGCTCATGCTTTATAACTTTGTCGTGGCCGGATTCGCGCGGCGGATCGAATGGCGCGGAACCGTGTATGAACTTCGGTCGATGAGCGAAGTGCGCGTGCTACGGCGCGATTAGAGGAGGGCTCCCCTACTTCGGTCTTCCACGCGGGGGCTTGCGCTGGGGCCGCGAGGTTGCGCGCGCGGCAGGCTTCGCAGGAACAGATGATTCCTGCTTTGCGCTTTCCGGGTCGGAATCCGACAATTTGGAGAGGACTTGATCGAACAGCGTGGCGCGCGGGTCCGATTTCCTCTTACCGCTCTGGCCGTGACGGAAAACGTGCTCGGTGTAACAGGTCTGGCAGATAACCTTCGCCACCTGGGCGCCCACCATGCTCGCCACGGCGTGGTCGAGCAGAAGACGGCAGCGCGGGCAGTAGTCATCCAGCAGATCCCCGAGGCGTATTTCCCGTCCGTCCATCGCATGTCTCCCGGTTGAAAGGAACCTTACCCGCAGGAGGGCGGATTATAACCTCACATCTCCCAAAAACCAAAAGCTCCTGCCCGGCGCAGGCCGAGGCGTGTTAGGGAAGCCTTGGTACATCGTATCCCCCCTGGGGAGAGGGGGGAAGGGGTCGAAGGCGTGCGTCGAGACGATAATCGAGGAAGGTAGGAGGAAGCAAGCAGACGGCAACAGGCAGGCGGGGGTCGAGCTGCTGGATGAT
>JACQNR010000181.1 GCA_016202975.1 Acidobacteriota bacterium | reverse complement strand
TGCTGAAACTGCTCCGTCATCGGTGCTACAGTTCTCATCGGGTGTAAGCTCCTTTCCAGGATTTGGTTTTAGGTCGTCAGCCCAAAACCAGCTTACACCCTCCAACCTACACACACAGACTTACATCACCTGGGTGGTCTGAAACATACGCAGCGGCAATGAGCCTCGCCAGAACACGCTCAGCAGAGCGAACCTCTTCCCCCGCCATCGGGTTGTCCGATGTAATCGACCGCGCGAAGCTGAAGGTCTTCCTCATACTCGCGTGAGCCTACTGCACGCGCGCTCCCTTGGGCGGCTGCCAGCACCTTAGCCAAACCTTCCAATCCCGGCGCGAGCGGGGCGGGTTGCATTGGCAGCGCATCCTAGTCGTCGAACTGTGGCGCAGTCTCACCATAGGGCTACCAGTCCTATCGGACTGAGACTGTGTTGAGCCTTCGCCGTATCTCTGTAATACACTCATTGCCAAAAACTTAATGCTGCGCGCCACGCCTAATTGCTCCTTTGTCTCAAAGTCTCACGCCATAGGGAGTGAGACCTGAGACTCTCGGAAACGCTTTTGAAGCCTGGAAGCGGTTGGCCGGGAGACCCCCAACTCCTCCATTACGTCCCGAATCCCGGCATTTTCGGAAAACAGGCGAGACGCCTTATTGAATTGAGTTTCATCGAGGTTCTGTGTGACCCAGTTTGTTCCGCCCGAGTCGCCTGTTGCTAGCTCAACCGTGAAGGGCTTTGCGTCCTCGCCGTGGAAGTGTCGGGTCTTTTCAAAGTGAACTTCCGCAAGGAGGCGGTTGACCGGGTTGTAGTCGCGCGGATGTCGAAGCGCAATAACCGTGTCGAAAAGGTCTTCGCGCTTGCTTGTCCCTCTTTTGTTTTTTCCTTGGTGCCCGGCGTGGTGGACGAACAGCACTGATTTTCCTTCGCGGCGCTGTCTGAGTGCCCAATCCTGTAACGGGAGCCATGCTTGAGCTTCATTTTCATCCCCGGTCCGGCAGAGGGCGGAGAGATTATCGATAATGACGAGCTTCGCGCCTTCTACACATGGTTCAAAAGCTGCCTGCCCTTCTCGTGTGGAAAGGTCCGGTATTCCGCATTCCTGAAGGTCAGGTGTAACTATTCGCAGATTCTCGCCAACTGCATCGGCGTCGGCACCGACCGATAACACAGTTTCGGCAATCCGTTTTTGAAGAAGTGAGGCGGGCAGCTCTCCGTCAACGCAAAGCGCGGGCTGCGGATCGTGGGCTGTCCAACGCAGAAATTTCGTGCCGCTCGCAACCGCTGCGGCAATTCCAAGGGCAAGGTGTGTCTTGCCTACACCGCGCTTCGAGTACAGCATCACTAACCCTTGCTCAGGAACAGCCGGGTCCAGGAGCATCGCGCGCGGCTTTATCTCCATCGCGAGAAACTCTTTCAGAGAGACATCATGAATTCCCGAAGCGCCGGGGCTGCTTCCTCGCAACGTTGCTGATTCGAAGTTCCTTATCGCCTCTCTGATTCGCTCGGGGATTGCGCTTAGGTATGCATGCTCCAACGCATGGGCTGCCAACGCGCCTTGCCTACACCCCGCAAGCTGAATGATCAACCGCCGGTAGAAGGTCAAGTCGTTATAAACGGGCATGCCGTCGGGCAAGGCCGCGATATACGAAGCTGGCACTTTTCCGTGAAGGCGCTGAGCTAGCCGCTCGATAGTGACCGGCTCCCCTGCCTTCACCATCGCGAGGATTTCCATTCCGACTCGCTGATTGTTGCTTCGATAGAACATGCTGAGATCGAGGCCACTCAGCGGCGCGGCACTCTCGGTCAAGATGCAATTGCCAAGCAGTATTTGCTCGGCATTGTCGTCGTGGGGGAAGTCTCGATTCATTGTTCACCCTGACGTTCCAGTGTTAGTCTGATAAATTGGCGGCTGCCAATCAAGAAACGCGTTGTGTATCAGGTGTCACTCGGCATGCTTACTGAGGAACAAGCAATCTATCGATGGGTTGTTCTCCGCCGCTATCTCAATATGAATTCCCCGCTGACCCGAAAAGAGTGCTCACGATTTGTTGACTGGATGCTGGACGAAGAGTCGATAGCCAAGAGACCGGGAAAGCGCGGGAAACGCCAAAAGAATCCCATGAGGGGAAGGTATATAAACATCCAAGGAAAGATCCGGCATGTGCGAGGTTCGGACTTCCGGCTACGGCTCTACATTACATTCGAGGCTTGGAAGAAGGTGGGATACACAATCAAGCAAGCTTGCTTGACTCTAGCCGAGTTGCCCGCGGTGAAGGCTCGCTTGGGACGATCAAAACGAGGTCAGCGCCAAAAGGGAGGCGATACTCCGGAAATCTTGTGCATCGCAGAAACGATCCGCAGCCTGTGCATCAAATTCAACGCGCCATTCAAACAACAACTATTAGACGATTGGTTGGCCCATTTCCGAAGGTTCGAGGCAATGTCTGCTCGGCCTCGCCGTTATCGCAGAAGATAAACCTTTAAGACTTCATCCCCGTAGTGGTTGATGACCTTCACTGCGATTCTCCCGGTCTTTGGCGCGTCAAACGGGCGGCCCATGGTGGAATAGAGCGCCGACCATGCGCCTTCGTCGATCTCGGCGCGAAGGGCGCGTTTCAGCTTCTCATAGGGGTCGCCCGCGCCGGTAAAGTAGGCGTGCCGGACAAAGAAGCTTTCCCCGTTGTACGCCGTGTCGATAAACCACGCCGCGATGTCGTCTGTTGAGTGGCGGCGGACATGGCCGGTCGTCGGATCGTACACGTCCACGCCACTGATCTTTACCGCCAGCTTTCCGTCTTTTTCCTTCTTCACTTCGATATCCGGCTCGCCGTACAGCACAAAAAGGTTTCCTGCGCCGGTTTTCTTCAATAGTTCGTCGCCCATTGTAAGGTCGTAGTTCATGCGGGCGGTCAACACGGTCAGCTTGCCGTAGCGTTTGGTCTCCTCCGAAACGTGGGGGTCAAAGTAGAAACCGCACACGATGAGGGTGTCGAAACCGACGCCCTGGACGGCTTCTTTGGCAGCTTCCTTGACGTGATCGGGACTAACCGTCCCATGCTCCGGGCCGATGGAAACGGCCACGCGGCGCGCTTTGCCGCCCTTTTCCGTGTACTCCCCGGCGGCGTGAAGCTGTCGTTAGCCCATCCATCATGAGGTATAAGCCGGAGGAGATTGTAAACCTGCTCCAGCAGATTGAGGTGGAGGTTGCCAACGGGAAGACCACACCGCAAGCCTGTCGGGATGCCGGGATCACAGCCCAGACGAGGTACCGCTGGCGGAAAGAGTTTGGCGGGCTGAAGTCGGACCAAGGTAAGCGGCTTAAGCAACTGGAAAAAGAGAATAGTGGCTGGCACCTGACGGCGCGAGAAGAATTTCTCGCTCTGAAAATATCGCTTGGGGACAATATTCTGGCAGACTCGTGGCTGCTGCAGAGGCGTGGATCGTACAGTTTGTTTAACGACACGACTTTGGACCGGGATTTCCATTTTGGAATCGCGGGTAGCTGTGAGTCTGCACCCCACAGCCTCGCTTTAAAACGTTTCACCTCAGGTTCCCGTCCCGGTGGCTCCCCGCGGCCTCCCAAATTTCGCGTTTTGACGTCCCCGAGAGAGCCTAAGCCAGATTGTTCATGAATTCCAGGCGACACATGGGAGGGTGCGGGCCTATCCGTGCCCTTTCCTGAACTTAGGTTTATTTCTCCTCTGGACGGGGCGGGGCCTCTGCGCGTGGCAGCAAGTCGAGGCAATCATCCCCCAAAGGACCCCCCAACCCCCGTCCGGGACGATTGGAGCCGGGGCAGGAAGACTCCGGCGTTATACAACCGCCGGGATTGTCGGGATTGTCTCGCTGCCCGCGCGGTAAGCAACGGGCTTTGGGTTGAGGCAGTCGACGACGGCGTCTTTAATCACGAAGGCAAAGAAGTGGTTGCCCTGCGGCTTGTAGTGGCCGATGTAGTAGCGCTTCACGTATGCCTGCGGGGACAGCTCAAAGCTGCGAAAGTCTTCGACGTGCTTGGATAGTCCATCGACGAACGGAATTTTTTTCTCCTTCAGGAAGTCTACCACGCTCTGATCGACTCGCGGCCGACCCTCGCAGGCTCGAATTACGCTCCCCTCGCCGCAACTCAACAGGATCATCAGTTTCTTGTGGTGGCTGCTTGCGAACGCCTGCGCTTTTTCGATCACCTTCATGCCGGCCCGCAACGCGTAGGCGATATGCACGGCATGCGCAGTCGCGGATGTTGCTTCTGGCGAATTTACATCCGCTTGGACATTCAGCGCCCTCGCCAGTGCCTCCAATTCTTCGCGGTCCGCAGCGGCACCGTTCTGTTCCGCGACGCGCAGCTTGACCACCAGGTCGTCCTTGAAGTGCTCGTAAACGAATTCTGGATCCGCGAGTTTCCATAAGGACTCGGGCGTCGAGAAAGCGTTTTCACGCTCGATGGCTTCGCCTGTCTCGAGATCGAGACGGATATGCACCCAGGGATTGCCGGCAAACATGTAGAGGCGCTCGGGACGCCCCCACAAATACTCGGCACGGCGCAACCATTGCCACGCGTTAATGCTCCGAAGATAATCGTCAATGTCCCAGATGTTGAGGAGAATGTATTCGGCGTTCAATGGCCCGGACTCTTCGCGCAGCATCCGCCGGTAAGCTTGGTAAGTCCCGTAGCCGCCGATGCCAAAATTGCGGATGGGCTCGCCCAAGTGTGCCGCCAGATATTCCTGCCAGGTTTCGCCGTCGCTCGCCTGGAGGCCCTGCGTGAAACTGTTGCCGTAGGTATTGATCCGACACGGAAGATGAGCGTAGTTGATCATCGTCCGCTGGCCGGTCTTCTGGTAAGACGTGATCGTACGGCTGCCGTCTATGCCGTCCTTCAGGATGTTGTCCCGCAAGGTATAGCCCAGCTCGGGATCAAATCTAGCCCAGTTGGGTTGGGTGGGATTAAGGAAGGTCTCAACCTCCTGGCGGAGGCAGGTGCGCCTGTTCAAGAACTCTCGGATGGCGGCTTGCCGGTTTGCGGCCTGCGTGTTTTGAAACGTCGTCACGGCGCTTGTGACGACGAAATCCTCGCGTGCCGAAGCCGTTCCTGCTGCCGACAAGGCGAGCGGCGAGGCCGATGATAGCCTCAGGAAATTGCGCCGCGATAACTGCTTCCAAGCCCACAGCTCAGACTTCGTGGTCATAAGTCCCCTTTCTCTTGACAAGCAAATTCTCGTATCTAACATAGGTGCCGAAGAAGTGCAAGAAATTCGGGGTGTTTCGGGGGCAGCGGCGAATCTGAACATAAATAAATGCCGAGGGCGGTATGGATAAGCGGGTAGAGTTCTTTCTTCTCGCTTTGGTGAGAGGGGCTGTTTTGTCCCGGCCACACCTCGGACTGAGCGCGGAACGATTGCTAGAACGGTAAAGGATCCGTCCGGTGCCGGGGTTCCGGGGGCCGTGGTGACCGTAACTAACGTGAGGACGGGCGTCGAGTTTAAGGCCGAGACTGGTGGCGACGGCCAGTTTGTAGGTCCGAACTTGCTGCCGGATGAACGCTCGCTCCCCGTCTTGAACCCAGGGATCTTACGCGGTGTGTTCCCAGGGGCTTTTCAGACGCGTTACACTGTCTTATGTGAATAACGCAAAGTCAACGGGGCCGAACAAAAAGTAATGCTTGACAATTAGTAGTAAGCTTAGTTTAATCCGTTTTCGGCTCGCATGGGGTTCAATTAGACTCATCCAAAGCAAGCGCTGGATGTTATTTGCCCGGACGTTGCTATGTTTTCCGAACTGCTCTGTTTCAACGCATGTCCAGAAGCCGGCGCTGACGGCTTTAGCTCACGGCGGCGGGTTCCAAACAAAGGTTTCAGTACGATCTGGCAACAGTGGGAGGGTCACCCATTGTTCCGACAAAGAAGCGCGTGCGCTCTGATGACGTGTCCTGCTGGCGAATTGACCGATCGATCGGCCGACCCTTTCGGAGTCTGTATAAGAAACCTCTAAAGCATCGGGTGCGACCAACGCTGGCCGAGTAGGCCAAAGAAGTCCACCGGCTCAGCGAACGACGCGGCAGCAAACGGCTGCAGTTGGGTTGCTTGGCGTGACGCCAAGGCGGCTTATGACCTCTCTCTTCTTCTGTTGAGGAGGGAGGTCTGGACCGCGAAACAACACTCAAAGGAGGGCGTACTATGTTTGCACAGAAGATGAAGAAGATGTCTTTCCTGGTAGGAATCCAGGCAACATTCATGTTGATGCTTTTGGCGTTGTTTTGTTCAACGGCCGCTGCCCAAACCACTGCAACGATTGTGGGCCTGGTTACAGACACTAGCGATGCAGCAATACCGGGCGCAAAGGTTACGATCATGCATCCCGCTACGGGCGTGGAGCGCTCTTTCGAAACCGACAGCACGGGGAATTATCTCTTCACCCTGCTCCCAATTGGTGACTACAGTGTTCGAGTGGAGCGTGCGGGCTTCAAGACATGGACCGTTCCTAAAGTGACGCTTGCGGCCGCCGACCGGTTAAGGCTTGATGCACGTCTCGAAGTGGGTGAGCTGCGGGAGACCATCGAGGTTACAGCACAAACGCCAGCCTTGCAAACGCAGTCGGCCACCTTGGGCACCCTGGTTACCCACCGCGCCACGCAGGATCTCCCGCTCGTCACGCGAAACTTCGTCGCCTTGGTGCAGCTCGCCCCTGGGGCAAATGATACTTCTTTAGGATACGGCGGCGGCAGCTTCGGCGGCACTCCGATTGACCGCCGACAGACTTCCATGGTCGCGGTGAACTCGCAGCTTGCCTTGTTCAACAATTTCCTGATCGACGGAATGGACAACAACGAGCGCTGGGTCGGCACGGTGATTGTCAAACCGTCGATTGATGCCATAGCGGAAATGAAGATCCAAACCAATGTGTACTCGGCCGCGCTAGGAAGAACGGCCGGGGCCGTGGTCGAGGTGGTCACCCAATCGGGCACCAATAGCTTTCACGGCAGTCTTTTTGAGTTCTGGCGCAACGAAAAATTAGATGCCGCCAATTTCTTCGCCAAGCCTGGGGCTCGTCCGCCATACAAGCAGAACCAGTTCGGTGGCAGCCTGGGTGGCCCCGTCAAGAAAGACCGCACATTCTTCTTTGGTGACTATGAAGGTTTTCACAGTCGGCTGGGGAGGACATTCGTCGCCACGGTGCCGACGCTCAATATGCGGAACGGGGACTTCTCGGAGCTCCTGCCCACCAATCAACTCTACAATCCGAATACTGGCACGCCTTTCGCGGGGAATATAATAACCAGCAGCGATTGGGATACGGTGGGAAATAATGTATTCCAGCTGTACCCGTCGCCGACAAGCAGTGGGCGGGCTAACAACTACACGAGTAGCCCGTCTTATAAGCAGGATCAAAATACTTTCGACGTAAAGCTCGATCACAGGATCTCCGATCAAAACTCGATTTTTGGCCGTTATTCGTTTTCCAACACCGTTACTTTTCTACCGCCCGCGATCCCCATCGGAGACGCAGCGCAAGCCGGCACTTCTTGGCAGCGTAGCCAGGGCGCACAGTTGAATTATATTCGCACTTTCAGTCCCCGTCTGCTGATGCGGCTGAGGGCCGGCTATGGCCGTTATCACATCTCGAGTTATTTTCTTAACCGTGGGAAGAACCTCTCCGAGCAGGTCGGTCTCAAGGGCTCGAACCTCGACGACTTAAGCTCGGGGCTTGCCAACTTCGCGGTCGCTGGTGCTACCGGCATCGGTGACGGCCTTGCCCTTCCAAATCTCGTTACAAACAACGTGTACCAGGGGAACGGAGACATCACGTATCAAAAAGGCTCCCATACCATCGAAATCGGGGGGGCCGTACGGCGGCGGCCGACCATGCAGGCCACGAGCTTCTTCGTGCGCGGCTTTTTCCCTTTCACCCCATCTGCAACCGCCAACCCCCAAACCCTCGCGGGTGGTAACAGCTTCGCATCGCTGCTGATGGGGGCCCCATTTTCGGCGCTCCGCCAAAGGTACCTAGTAATCCCGGGATATAAGCTCAGGGAATGGGACTCGTTCGTTCAGGATAGCTGGCGCATTACACCATGGCTGACTCTGAACCTGGGTTTTCGGTATGACTATATCAGTCCGAACTCGGAGAGGCACAACCGGCTCACCAACTTCGACCCCACAAAGGCCAAGCTGGTGGTTGTCGGCCAGGAAGGTCTGTCGGACACTGCCGGCGTCCAAAAAGACTGGAACAACTTTTCGCCACGGTTTGGATTCGCTGCGACGCTCGCCAAGCGCACGGTGTTGCGCGGTGGGTACGGTATCAGCTATGTGCCGGTAATGTTGGGTCAGCCTTACGCGTTCCGAAATCCACCGTTCATTAGCACGTGGAGCATGCCTCCTGGCTCTGGCTTCAGGCTCTCCCAGGGTATGCCAGCCTTTTACACACCGGATGATCCCACGAATCCATCAGGCCAAATCAACGCTGTAGATTTCCACTTCCCAATCCCCTACGTGCAGCAGTTCAACCTGACGCTGCAGCGGGAGCTGCCCTTAGGCCTGGTCGGCAGCGTGGCCTATGTTGGCCTGCTGGGCCGGAACCAGGCCTTTGTTGGGCAGACGGGATTCGATCTCAACGAGCCTTATCCGGGACCGCCCAGCACCGTTCAACAACGGCGGCCGTATTATTCCCAATTGCCCAATGTGACTACCATCCCATACTATACGCTCCGCGAAAACACCAGTTACAACGCGCTGCAGGCAACATTGGAGCGCAGGTCCGAGAAGGGATTAGGTTTCGTTGCTAATTACACTTGGTCCCATGCGCTCGACGATGGTGAGTATCGGCCCCTTCCGACCGGTACGATCATGCCAAAGGCGAATTCGTTCCTCGATATGCGTCACCGCTTCACGCTAACTCTTGTGTACGAGTTGCCCTTTGGGAAGAGCACGACAGGTTTCGCCGGTGGGCTGGCAAAGGGGTGGCAAGCGAACGCCATCGCCCAACTGCAAACAGGGATCCCATTTTCAGTCGCTAACGCAGGTGATATAGCCGGGAATGCTTCCGCTTCCTTCCAAGGTCCTAACCTGATAGGCGACCCCCATCTGCCTTCTTCCGATCGCACGCTCCAGCGCTGGTTCAATACTGCCGCCTTCCAGCAGCCGACGCCTGGAACATACGGCAATCTTGGCAGGTTGACGATGTTTGGGCCAGGTGCCAAGCTCCTTGATTTTTCGGTGTTCAAGAACTTTTCTCTACGCGAAAACATGCAGTTGCAGTTCAGAGCCGAGGCTTTCAATATTTTCAACCACCCGAATTTCGCAAATCCGAGTGGCACGTTCCCCTCGGGCGTGTTCGGCACCATCAGCAGTACCGCGTTCGGCGCCATCGGACAGCCACGGAATATGCAACTGGCTTTGAAGCTTACCTTCTGATGTTGCACCGATAGTTAGCATGAACTTGGTTAGCGATCTGCGGACAGGTGGCACTGGGATGGAACAGGAGGGTGTGGGCGGGCGCCAAAGCGTACCGCGGAGCCCTCCGGCGGATGGCTGCAATTTGGGCATCGGTCCGTTACACCCTGACGCTAAATCGGGAGAAAATGATCGTGTCTAAAGCAGTGACCTTAATGAATCGTCGAACGATTCTGCAGTCGATGCTGTCCACTCCGCTGCTGGGAACCACATCAGTTTCCGCTGGGGAGCAGAAGCATGCGGCGGCACCGGCGCCTGACGAGATAAGGGCGCAAGGATCGCGCGCGAAACCGAACATCGTCGTGATCCTTGCGGACGACCTGGGTTACGGAGACTTGAGCAGCTA
>JACQNR010000200.1 GCA_016202975.1 Acidobacteriota bacterium | reverse complement strand
GGATGATGTTGAAGTAGTGGCCATCGACCCGGCAATTCTTCTTCACAAACTCGGCGATATCGAGGACGTTTTCAAAGTTCTCGGCGCAAATGACCGTGTTCACATTGACGCGCAGGTTGGGGAAGTCTTGCCGGCACCCTTGAATGGCTTCCAGCGTATCGAGCGTCCTGCGAAAGTTCCCGGGCACAGCGCGAATGGAGTCCTGCATCTCGTGCAGTCCGTCCATCGCCACGTTCAGGTCGAGGTGAAGCTCGGGATTCTCGCGGCAGATGCGGCCTGTCCACTCGGCGGTGCGCTCCGGCAGCAGGCCGTTGGTGGGCAGGTTCACCCAGCGGATGCCGTTATTGACGTAGAAGAGGTGGATGATGTCGCACAAATCCCGGCGCAGCGTGGGCTCGCCGCCGGAGAGCCAGAAGTCCCGGAAGTGCGGCATGGTCTCCGAGAGACGTTTGATCTCGTCCCAAGTCAGGTCCCCGCGCTGGTTGAGTTCCTGCCAATAAAAACACGTCCGGCACTTGGCGTTGCACACCGAAGTGACAAAGAAAATCACCAGCCCCAGCCGCTTGCGGCGAGTGAGGGCGCCAAAGATCTTCCCGAATTCAACTTTGTAATCAGTCGCCATCTTTCAAAATGAATCGCCCTGTGGTTGGGACATTCTAACACGGGGCGTCGTGGCCTGCGCGCGGCTCAAAAACGAGACTTTCCCTGGGGATTTCAATTTGATGTACCATTAGAAAAACCGACCTTTAGGAGGAGTAAAACGTCATGCGGACAACCATAAGTATTCTGATCGCGGCGTCGTTGATGCTGCTTCTGAGCGTTTCCCTCGCTTCCGCCCAGGGAGGCAAAGCGAAAGGAGCCAAGGGAAAGACAAAACAGGCGGAAAGCGCCGAGCAGAAAGGAACGAAGTCTCACGACAAAGACGCCCAACAGATGGAGCAAGGCGAGAAGCTTCAGCAGAAGGGTGAGGAACTTCAGGCGACCGGACACGGCAAGGCCGGCGTGAAACAGGCAGAATCCGGCGAGCGTATGCAGGAGGGTGGGGAAGCCAAGGACGAGCCAACCGGGAAAAAAGAGGGAGCGAAGAAGCAGGCCGAGAAAATACGGAAACGGAACCAATAGTTCCGCTTAGATCATATGCGGACCCGAAGGACTTCGCTGTAAAAGCAGCGGAGAGCTTTTTCTCGTCCAAGGACGGAAGGCTTGGGTCTGCGCTGCGGTTGGAGAAGCGAGCGATGAACAGAAACAAGGCAGTCCGCGAGCACGTTGTGAAACTTCTGGATTGGCATGACGCGCACGCGGGATTCGATGCGGTGGTTCAGGGCTGGCCCGTTGAGTTGCGTGGCGCAAAGCCGCGCGGCGCACCCTACACGGCTTGGCAGCTCATCGAGCACATGCGCCTGGCGCAATGGGACATCCTGGAATTCAGCCGCGATGCCAGGCACGTCTCCCCGCCGTGGCCGGAGAGTTACTGGCCAGCGAGTCCGGCGCCGCCCAGCAAGGTGGCGTGGGAAAAATCCATCAAAGATTTCAGGCGCGACCGCAAAGCCATGCAGAAACTGGTTCAAAATCCCAAAACGGATCTATTTGCGTCCATTCCTCACGGCGACGGGCAGACGCTTTTTCGCGAGGCCGTGCTCGTCGCCGACCACAACGCTTATCACCTCGGCCAGCTTGTGCTGCTCCGTCGTCTGCTTGGGGCGTGGAAGTAGGGGCGGGTCTGAGACCCGCCCTTACGGAATCCGGTGTCGGGGCGGGTCTGTGACCCGCCCGTACAAAACAAGCGATCGGGTCTAGGGGCAGGCGTAGGGGCAGGTCTTAGACCTGCCCCCTACATCGCGGTCTGGGGTACAATCCTGCGCTGCCATGTATGACTGTGAGATTCATCATCGCCGTTCCATACGGCTTCGAGGCTACGACTATTCATGTGCAGGCGCGTATTTCGTGACCGTCTGCGTTGCGGGGATGGAACGGGCATTGAGCCGTATAACTGAGGATGGCTTGGAGCTGACCGAATTTGGCCAGATCGTGCGAGGTTGCTGGAAGGCGTTGCCCAAGCATTACGCGCACGTTGAATTGGATGAGTTTGTCGTAATGCCAAATCACGTGCACGGGATCATCGTGTTGACTGAGGTAGGGGCGGGTCTCAGACCCGCCCCTACAAAATCCCGCGTAGGGGCAGGTCTCAGACCTGCCCGTACAGGACCCGCCCCTACAAAACATCCGTTGTCGGAAATTATTCGTGCATTCAAATCCTTTTCAGCCCGAGCTATCAATTCCGCGCGCAGCATTCCCAGGGCTCGGTTTTGGCAACGGAATTATTACGAGCACATCGTTCGAAATCAGGTTGAGCTCGAAAAAATACGCGAATACGTGCGCTTGAACCCGCTGCTATGGGCGACGGACCGGTACAATCAGGAAGGGACTGTGGCGGTGATTGACGAGGATGGTCGAGTCGTGCCGTGGGAGCAAATGTAAGGGGGTAGGGGCGGGTCTTAGACCTGCCCCTATGATCCGCCTCTACATTACCACCTGAATCGTCGCGGACGCGCTGCCTGTCCCGCCGTCGGTATAGCTCCAGGAGACGGTGCCGGTGACGCTCGAGGCGCCGCCAGGGATCAGGGCCTGGACGGCGGCGCGATCGAATTTCACTTTCAAATCCGCGTTGGTATCGCCATCGGCATCGCCCAACTGCGGCGCAAACGACCCGGCAACGCCCACGCTGCCCGAGCCGATCTCGAGCTTGACGCTCGAGGGAACGATATACGCCGCCCCGCCGCCCGCCACCTCAATCACCGCCGTGACGTACAGGCCGCTACTCGAAAGCTTCAGGGTGTGGGGCGAAAGCTCCGTCGCGTTGCCGAAGGCGGTTAGAAGCGTCCCGCTGATGCCGCCGGTAGCCGCACTGAATCCCGGATCGAAGAGCACGCCCGAGCCGTCGGCAGGCAAAAGCGCCAGCGAGCCGAGCGCCACTTGCGCGATCGACGCGGACGTGGCGTTCAGGTTCTCGACGGTCAGGGT
>JACQNR010000014.1 GCA_016202975.1 Acidobacteriota bacterium | reverse complement strand
CGCCGACCTCCTGATCGAGAAAAACGGCGCCGTGCTCGACGCGCTCCAATACCTGGTGCTCAAAGCGGCGCGCCTCGACGAGGAATCCTTCGTCAAGATTGTCTTCGATGCGAAAGACTGGCGGCGTTTGCGCGTCGAGGAACTGCAGACCATTGCGAAGATCGCGGCCGAGCGGGTCCTGGAGACGGGCGATCCCTTTGAGCTCAGTCCCATGAATCCGCGTGAGCGCCGCATCGTTCACCTGGCGCTGCGCGACGATCCGCGCGTGCGAACGGCGAGTGAAGGCCGCGGCCCGGACCGCCGAGTCGTCATACAACCCGCCCCTCCGCCCGCGCACCCCTAGTCGGTTGTCGATAACCCCGGAAGATCTTCATCTCACCATGGCGAGCACCGACGACACCATCGTAGCACTTGCGACGCCGCCCGGCCGAGGCGGCATCGGCGTCGTGCGTCTTTCCGGGGATCGAGCCATTTCCATCGCAACGGACGCGGTGCGCTTTTCTAAAACGCCGCCCGAGACCCAGCGCGCGACCCTGGGCGACTTGCTGGACCCCGAGACCGGCCGTGTGCTCGATCAGGTGGTCACGACCTGCTTCCGCAAGCCGCACTCCTACACCGCCGAAGACGTTGCGGAAATCTCCTGCCACGGCTCGCCGGTAATTCTGAGATTCTTGGTCGAGCGGTGTCTCGAGCGGGGCGCGCGCATGGCCGAGCCCGGCGAGTTCACTGAGCGCGCCTTCCTGAACGGGCGCATCGACCTGACGCAGGCCGAAGCCATCCGCGACCTCATCGAATCGCGCACGCTCTATCAGGCTCGCGTCGCGGCGCAGCAGATGCAGGGTTCGGTCTCGGAGCGAGTGAAGCCCCATAAGCAGGTGTTGATGGAATTTATCGCGCGGCTGGAAGCGGGCATCGATTTTGCCGACGACGACGTGGCGGTGATGGGCGGGGTGGAAATCAACTCGCGGCTCGGTGCGATTCGCGCCGACCTTGAAAAGCTCGCTGAGAATTACCAGTACGGCCGCATCGTGCGGGAGGGCCTGAGTCTTGCCATCATTGGCCGCCCCAACGTCGGCAAATCGAGCCTGTTCAACCGCCTCCTCAAGGCTGAGCGCGCCATAGTGACGCCGACGCCTGGAACCACGCGCGACCTGGTCGCGGAAAGCGCCAGCGTCGGCGGGATACCGCTTCGCCTCGTTGATACGGCGGGAATACGCGATGCCGCCGATGAAGCGGAGAGAATGGGCGTCGAAAAATCCTGGCAGGCGATCGCCGATTCCGATCTGCGACTGCTCGTCCTCGATGGCTCAGCGGCGTGGTCGCATGAGGATGATGGCCTGCTTGAAAAGATCCGCCCGCTCGGCGCTCTGGCGGTGGCGCTCAATAAAAGTGATCTGCCCGCACATACTACGTGCCAAGCGATCGAAGCGAGGGTCGCGGCAGATAGCTCCGGGGCAGCGGTGAAAGTTATCTCGACATCGGCTCTATCTGGCGAGGGAATAGAAAAGCTGCGCGAGGCCATTTTGGAGCTTGCCGCACCCGCAGGCGGCCACGCCGAAGACGAGTTCATCACCAATATCCGCCACCAGCAGCTTCTCAAAGAATCGCTCGCCGCCATCGTCAAGGCTCAGGGCGCGGCAGCGGCCGACACCCATCACGAAATGCTGCTTCTGGATCTCTACGACGCTCTGCGCCCGCTCGACGCGCTCACCGGAGCCACTGACGTCGAGGACTTGCTCGGGATTATTTTCTCCACTTTTTGCGTTGGGAAGTGAAGCATCCATCCGGACCGTTTGTGATTAAACTTGTCCGTCCCCTCGCTCCGCAGAATAATATGCTGAAGCTCCATGGTCGAACTGAACCCTGAACAACGACAGGCTATCGAACACGGCGGAGGCCCGATGCTGGTTATCGCGGGCCCCGGCAGCGGGAAGACGCGGGTGATCACGGAGCGGATCGTTCACCTGCTGAGCCATGTGCCGGGACTCAGACCCGAGCAGATTCTGGCCGTCACCTTCACGGAGAAAGCGGCGGGTGAGATGAAGCACCGCGTCACGACGGCCCTGCCCGACCTCGAAAGCCCGCCGCACATTTCCACGTTTCACGCGTTCTGTCTTGGAGTTCTGCGCGAGAGGCATTTCGAGCGGCGTCTGCTCGACAAGGTCGATGTCTGGATCTTTCTGCGCCAGCGCATGGAGCACCTGGGGCTGGACTTCTATCAGAAGCTCGCCGAGCCCGGAGCTTTCCTCCACGATCTGAACGAATTCTTCTCGCGCTGCCAGGATGAATTGATCGAGCCCGAGGACTTCGAGGCCTATGTGGCGCAGACCGAGGGAGAATTCCTGAATCGCGCGGCGCACCTTGACACCGAGGCCGCGACACTGGAAGGCCAAGAAATACTGAAGAAGAAGGAACTCGCCCGGGTCTTTCGCAACAGCCGTAAGCTCATCGAAGATGCGGGCTGCTCGAACCTCGGAAGCCTGATCAGCGAAGCGGTCCGCTTTTTTGACTGCGAGCCGGAAACGCTGGAGCTCCAGCGCTCAAAATTCCGTTACGTCCTGGTGGATGAATTTCAAGATTCCAACTTCGCGCAGGTGGAACTGCTCCGGCGGCTGGTGGTGAAGCCTTACAACATCACGGCGGTCGGCGACGAAGACCAGGCGATCTATCGCTTTCGCGGCGCGGCGCATGGCGCATTTGAAATGTTTCATCGTGCCTTTCCGGGCGCCGCAGTCGTCAACCTCTTCCGCAACTACCGCTCCACCCAGCGCGTGCTGCGCGCCTCCGGCGTCGTGATCGCGAAAAACACTCACAGCGGGAAAAAACCTCCGCTCATGACTGAGAGGGAGGACGGAGACAAGGTGTTGCTTCTCGATTCCCTGGATTACCCGAGCGAAGCCGCGTGGGCAGCGGAGGAGATCGAACGCCTGGCCAAACGTGGTACTCGGCTGGGGGACATCGCGGTCCTCTACCGCGCCCACAGCCATCGCGATCTGCTGGTGGGTGAGCTTCGCGCGCGACGAATTCCCTTCAGCATCCGCGGACTTTCCGTGCTCTCGACGGTCATCGTGCGCGACGTGGTGGCCTATTTGAACCTCGTGCACTCACCCCACCACAACATCAGCCTGACGCGCGTTCTGCTCGCCGGGCGATGGCGCTTTCCGGCGGCACTGGCGCTTGAAATCCGGAAAGAAAGCGCACGTGAGAGATGTTCACTCTTCACGGCGATTGAAACCCGGGAGAAGGCGGAGCCCGGGGGCGAGCTTTCCCGGACCGGATGGAGTGAACTGAACATGTCGCTGCGCAACTTGCGCTCCGCATCGCACGAGCTACCGATGACGGCTCTCTTCGACAGACTCGTGGAGTTTTGTCGTCCGCCGCTCGGTTTTTCGACCGCCGACCTGAGCAATCTCGACGCCTTTCAAAGATTTCTCGGGGAATGGGAAGCAAAGAGCGAAACGCGGCGTCTGGCGGGGTTTATTCCCTACTTTCAATACTTCCAGGACGCGGGCGGCAAGGTGGAGGCGCCCTCACCTCGGGATTCCACGAACGCTGTTCAGATGATGACCGTGCATTCGGCGAAAGGCCTGGAGTTTCCCGTCGTCTTTATCCTGAGCGTCGCACCGCGGCGCTTCCCGCACGGTGAGCAGAAGCCGGTGATCGAGTTTCCTGACGAACTGCGCAAAGGCCCCGAGCCGCCGCCCGACATTCATCTCCAGGAAGAGCGGCGCCTTTTTTTTGTCGCCATGACTCGCGCCAAAGACCGCTTGTTGATTTCGAGCGTCGCGAAACAGGGAAAGAAGCCCTCGGAGTTCATCGACGATTTGCTTTCAAGTCCCGCCGTGACCGCGCGCGATATGGAGCGAATTCAGGTTCCGCAGCATCCGGCCGAGGACTTAGCCCATCGTCGCGCACGGACCCCGGAGCCAAGCGTGCACACCAAGGCACAGCCCAGCCTTTTCGGTAAGGCGGAGGCTCCGCCGTCAGCGGTCTATCCCAACCTCGATGAACTCGCGGGGCCGCTGCCGGCAAGTTCATCCGACGGCAAGCTGCGGCTCAGCGCCACTTCTATCGAAACTTTTCAGACCTGCCCGCTGAAATACAAACTCGGACACGAGCTCCACGTTCCGGCCGGGCCGCAGCCCACGCTGACCTTTGGCAACATCATGCACCAGTCGGTGCGACATTACTTCGATTTACGGAAGAATGGAAAAGTGAAGTATGAGGATATTGAAGAGTTTTATCTGAAGGCCTGGCGCGCCGCGGGTTTCGAAGACGCCTACCAGGAACAGACTTACCGCAAAGCGGGACTCGAGCAGCTTCGCGAATTTGTGCTTCGCCACGAGTCGATGGCCGTACCCGCGGACCGCGTCCGCACGGAAGAACATTTTCTGCTCGATATGGGTGAGTGTCTTCTTGAGGGCCGGATCGACCAGATCAACCCGGTCGTGGCTCGAGGCCGCACGGACGATTCAACGGTGGAACTCATCGACTACAAGACCGGGCGGCCCAAGTCCCAGAAAGATGCCGACAAGAGTCTGCAGCTTTCGATTTACGCGCTCGCAGCGCGCGACGGCTTGAAGCTTCGTCCCGAGAAGCTCACCTTTTATAATCTCACCAGCAACGAGCCGGTCTCGACGACGCGCACGACGAGCGATCTGAAGCAAGCGGCGGAGAAGATTCGGGAAGTCGCCGGGGAGATTCGCGGCTCCAATTTTGCTCCCACCCCGGGCTTCGCCTGCAAATGGTGCGACTACGTTCCCATTTGCCCCGCCCATGAAGAAGTGTATTAATTAGGAATATCCCGAGGATTGGGGACCGCGGCGTTCGCCGTCAGGATTGCGAGCGGCGGCAGCCGAAGGAGAAGAATTAACATGGAATGGGCGCTTCTGGCGGTCGGACTGGTTCTGGGCGGGATCGCCGGATGGCTTTGGGCATCTTCCCACGCGGCGCAGCGCGGGACAGCGGCGCAACTCGATGCCGAGGGGCGCATCCGGGCCGCCGAATCGAGTGCTCAAGAATTGCGCACGCAAGTGACGGGATTGCAGAAAACCTCCGCCGAGCTGCAGGAAAAGATCCGCACGGAGAGCGAACTGAAGTCCGCGGCCGAGGCGCGTTTGAAAGAAGCCCACGCCAATTTGGAAGAGCAGAAGAAGATGCTCGATGAGGCGCGGCAAAAGCTCGCCGACACCTTCAGCGCGCTGGCCTCGGAGGCACTCAAAAGCAACAATCAGGCGTTCATCGCGCTCGCTCGCAGTACTTTCGAAACCATTCAGGCTCAGGCCAAGGGCGAACTCGAGACGCGTCAGAAAGCCGTCGAGGGATTAGTCAGTCCGCTTCGCGAGTCTCTCGAACGCTACGAGAAACAGAT
>JACQNR010000188.1 GCA_016202975.1 Acidobacteriota bacterium | reverse complement strand
TCAGCTGGAAAAACCGCACCCTCCAGCTCTTTACACACGCAGCTTGACATCACCCACGACATGACGATCCTTGACATTTCAAACTTCAGGTGAGAGAATGCGCCATAATCGAAGCCGATAGAAAAGCTCGCGAGGTCCGCCTTCGCGGCGGAGACCAAAGACGCGCGGAAGTATTCGCGTGCGTCTAGCGCTACATTGCAATGCCTGATTTTCTTCATGATTTTGGAAGCGGTCGCCGTCCAGATAAACGGGCGAGGATGACGATTATGCTTCCGAAGATATTGGGAGATGGCACGGTTCAGCTACGCGATGCTTTGAAACGTTCGGCTCCGGATGCGCCTTCGGTTGGTTTCGACAAACCGGCGTTCCACCAGATTCGGCACCGAGGTGCCGGTGGGTGTGACGTGCAAGTGGTAGCGTGGGTGCGCGGCGGACCTAACCTGCACTTGGTGACGGGTGTGCCTGCCTCGCTTGTCCCCGATCAGCTGCATTTCGCCTCGGCACGGCGTCGGGCGCTCGACCTTTTCGAGGAACGCCAGATGCTCGCTGTGCCGTACGCGGGGCAGAAAGTTCCCGACCACCTTTCCCTCCAAGACGCTGAGCTCTGCAAACAACGTCGTGGTGCCGTGTTGGATGTAATCGTGGGTTTACCGGGCGGGATTCCCCGGTCGCAAGGGGGACTCCGGCGGAGTTGGATCTGGGGCCTGGATCCGGCCCTTTTCATCCACGCACAGTACCAAGGCTTTATCCGGGGATTCACATACAACGCCAACGACTCCCGCAATTTGGGCACGAAATCGGGATCCCGGATTCGCATAAGGGTCTCGGCCCGATGGGGCTGCAGGCCGTGGCCCCGCCAGATGCGCCGCACTGTGGCCTCGTCCACACCTTGTGCGCGCCCCAGCGTGCGGGCGCTCCAGTGGATGGTACCCCGAAGCATGGTGTGGAGTACGGCGTTCACGATGGCTTCCACCTGCCGAGCTCCGATGGGCTTCCGACGCCCGGGCCGAGGAGCGTGACGGAGAAGCCTGGCGGCGCCGGCATGCGCGTAGGGTCGGCGCCACCTTAAAATCGTAGGCGGGTGACGCCCAACTGTTGTTCGGCCAAGCGATTATTGGAAAACCCTTCCGCCGCCCCCAGAATAATCCCGGCGCGAAGAGCCACCTTTTGAGCAGTGTCGCGAGCGCGCACCAGGTCCTCGAGGAGTTCACGGTCCCCCGAAGCCAGCAGCAAACCTCGGAGTGAGGTTAACCGATGTCCTTCACCGGGCATGCGGGCGGATAGGGTTAGACCAAAGGAGCCGATCGACGCCGACCAAGAGGCACCCTTTGGGGCTTCACCAGGGGGTCGGGGTGCGGACGTTTTCTAGAGAAGGGGACAAAGATGGGAACAGTTGCCTCACGATCTCGGACATCGATGCGGCCGGCCCCGCCGTCAAGAGTTTGGGCTCACGCTCTTGTGCCAACGGCTCGCCCCAACGGAACAAGTCTGTTACCGTGGATTAAGGGTCTTTTGCCTGCCATGAACCGCGCCCAGCGGCAGATTGCGGAAATTGTACTCAAGGATCCAGAACAGTTCATCTCCTGTCCGGTGTCCCAGTTGGCAAGTATGTGCCGAGTTAGTAAGGGCTCGATAGTCCTATTCTGCAAGGCGCTGGGGTTGAAGGGTCTTTCTGCGTTCAAGCTCTCTCTCGCGCGGGAACTGGCCGCGCCGGTTCTCCCCTTCTTCCATGAGAAGCTTGATGGTGTGGGAGGCAGCGCTCAAATCGTTAAGCGGGTATTCGAGGAACACGTCGAAAGCTTGCGTCAGACCATGAAGTTAAACCCACCCGACCTTTTAGCCTCCGTCGGGGAGGCGCTGGGCAAAGCCAGGCATATTGTCTTGTTCTCGACCGGCCTTTCTTACCCCATGGCTTACTCCTTACACGCTCGATTGCGCTTCATGGGCCTCCCTGCATTCATGGAGTGCGACTCCCACTTACAGCTAGCGGCGGCGGCCCAGATGGGAAAACAGGACGTCGCGGTGGGAATCTCTGTTTCCGGGTGTACGACCCAGACGGTGGAGTGTCTCTGGCAGAGCAAGTCGCGGGGTGCAAAGACGATCGCCATTACTAACTGTATCGGTTCACCCCTGACCCAGACCGCGGACGTTTCGCTTTATGCGGCCCCTGGCGAGGTGAAGTACTTCCAGGCGCCGCTGGCCTCACGCCTCGGCCAGTTGGCGTTGGTGGATGCACTCCTAGTCATAGTAGGCCTGCATCGAAAACGACAAGCGCTGGCTCACTTGCGACGTCATGATGAATGTCTGCTCACGCGACGTATTTCAGACATCCGGGCCCTGCGACAGACCCGGAAGGCAACCCGATAGTGCCAAGGTCCGGCTCGAAGAAATCGCTTCTGCCGCTCTCTTCGTCACTTTGGAGGGTTATAGCAATGTGTTCTCACGTGGCTGACTCTCATTGTCGACCGGTCGTTCGGTCGCCACAACTTACGCCAGTGGGGCATATCGCTGAGGACCATCCTCCCGTGCACTTCTGCGACTTTCGTATCACTTTACACCAGCCGCAAAGCAGCGACGATGTCCCCCTTCGTCTGTCCGTTCCTGGGCGTCGTCCATCCCGCTCGCTTGGGAATCCTGAGGTCCTTCCGCACAAAATTGCTCGACCTTTGGTGAGATCATAGTCTCCAGCCTTCGGTCTGTTGCCTCATCAACGTCAACTAGGTCACACAACGAAGCTTGACAAAACAGATTGGACTTAGTCTAATTCAGGGCGAGTTCCAATGGGCTATTATATGAGGGTGCGTGTAAAGTCCGTTTCGCTTGGTAATTGCTATGGGTTTCTAGCTAGGGCGTCAAGTTCGCCCTCGACTTTGCATCCATCTTGGGCTCAGTCACCGACCCACTGAGGCTGCCGCAGCCATCGTGGCAGTGGAGGTGGAAAGCTACGGCAAGCGATTTGTGCGCACAGGCAATTCTGACACATTGCAGGCCCACGCGGCCTGCGCACTGTAAACTGGACCCTTCAAGGTATTGGATGAAGCTGCCGACATTCAGTATCTTCGCCCAAACTGGCAACAGTTCTCATTCCAGCCGAAGCGCGCGCGGAGGCGGGAGTAGAGGTAGGTCCAACCAGAATGTGACGGTCTGGAGCGATGTGGTCCGAGTGACCTTCGGTTCGGCGGGCGACGCAAGGATTGTACATTTTGCGTTGGAGTGTGGGTTCTGACGGGTTGCGGCAGAGCTTGTAGTCTTCGCGGACTTGGTTTGGAGAAGGAGGAACAGACTATGGGGGGATGCAGCAAGGGGTGAGGGCGGGAGGAGGACGCAGGGTGACCGTAGGCCTCGCCCAGGAGGATGTTCAGT